>NZ_PSWN01000030.1:0-34068 GCF_002932815.1 Rathayibacter sp. AY1B4
GGAGGGGGATGGGGTCGGCGTCCACGGTACGCCCGCGACCGGCCGTGCCCCGGCTCTCCACCCGTGCCGCGTCGGCGCGTGTTCGTGCAAGCCCCCGCCTCTCCGGCACCCGCGGCCGGTCGCGGGCGTACCGTGGACGCCGACCCCATCCCCCTCCCGACCAGGAGCACCCATGCGAGCAACACTCATCCACGGCGAGCGCGACATCCGACTCGAGGAGGTCCCCGACCCGCAGCTCTCGACGGGGCGCGACGCGATCGTCCGCGTCACCGCGGCCTGCGTCTGCGGCTCAGACCTCTGGCCCTACCGCGGCGTCACTCCCACCAAGGAGGCGCACCGCATCGGCCACGAGTTCGTCGGCGTCGTCGAGGAGATCGGCGACGACGTGCACGACGTCGCGGTCGGCGACTTCGTGATCGCTCCGTTCTACGTCTGCGACGGCACCTGCGCGAACTGCGCCAACGGCGTCTCCACCTCGTGCCTCACCGGCGGCTGGTGGGGCGCCGAGGTCCGCGAGGAGGGCTTCGCGGACGGCGCCCAGGGCGAGAAGGTGCGCGTGCCCCTCGCCGACGGCACGCTCTTCCGCGTGGGCATGGACCCGGATCCGGCGCTCATCCCCAGCCTGCTCACCCTCGCCGACGTGATGGGGACCGGCCACCACGCCGCGGTCTCGGCCGGCGTCACCGCGGGCTCGACCGTCGCGGTCGTCGGCGACGGCGCGGTCGGCCTCTGCGCCGTCCTGGCGGCCAAGCGCCTCGGCGCGACCACGATCATCGCGATGTCGCGGCACGAGTCGCGGCAGAACCTCGCCCGCCGCTTCGGGGCGACCCACATCGTCGAGACCCGCGGCGACGAGGGCGTCGCGCGCGTCCGCGAGCTGACCGGCGGGATCGGCGCCGACTGCGTGCTCGAGTGCGTCGGCACCAAGGAGTCGATGCAGCAGGCCCTCGACTCCGCCCGCCCCGGCGGCATGGTCGGCTACGTCGGCGTCCCCAACGGAGGCCCCGAGCTGCCCGTCCGTCAGATGTTCGGCTCGAACGTGGGCGTCAACGGCGGAGTCGCGCCGGTCCGCGGCTACATGGCCGAGCTGCTGCCGGACGTGCTCAGCGGCGCGATCGAGCCCGGTCTGGTCTTCGACCTCGAGCTGCCCCTCGAGGAGATCGCCGAGGCGTACGCCGCCATGGACGAGCGCCGCGCGATCAAGACCCTCGTGCGTCCGTAGTCCCGCGGAGGGGCGCCGGCACGGCCGCGAGGAGTAGCCTCCCGCGCATGACCGCGTCAGCCCGCACCGCCGCGACGGCGCCCCTCTTCCACCCCGACCTCGCGCTCGGCCGCTTCCTCCCGCCGATCGTCCTCGGCCCGCGACTGCTGCGCCTCGCCACGCGACGCGCCGCCGAGGGAGGCGAGGCCCCGCCCGACATCGTGGTCGACGACGTCGAGATCCCCGTCGCCGGAGCCGCTCCCGTCCGGGCCCGCAGCTACCGGCCGCGCATCCTCCGCGGTACCGCTCCCGCGCTCCTCTGGGTGCACGGCGGCGGCATGGTGCTCGGCAGCCACCTCCAGGACGAGGCGCCCTGCATCGACTTCGCCCGCACCCTGGGCATCACGGTCGTCTCCGTCGACTACCGCCTCGCGCCCGCGCATCCGGCCCCGGCTGCCGTCGAGGACGTGCTGGCCGCGTTCGACTGGCTCGTCGAGCACGCGCAGGAGCGCGGCGTCGACCCGGCGCGCATCGCCGTCGGAGGCGCGAGCGCGGGCGGCGGCATCGCCGCGGGTGCGACCCTCCTCGCCCACGACCGCGGAGGAGCGCAGCCCGCGTTCCAGCTGCTCGTCTACCCGATGCTCGACGACCGCACCGTCACCCGGCCCGGTCCTCCGCCGCGCGGCGTCCGCGTCTGGACCCCGGGCAGCAACCGCTTCGGCTGGACCGCCTACCTCGCAGGCGAGCCCGGCGGCCCCGGCGTCACGGCCTACGCCGCCCCCGCCCGCCGCGACGACCTCACGGGCCTGCCGCCGGCCTGGATCGGCGTCGGCGGCCTCGACCTCTTCCACGACGAGGACGTCCGCTACGCCGAGCGCCTGCGCGCGGCCGGAGTGCCGTGCGGGCTCGAGATCGTGGAGGGCGCCTTCCACGGCTTCGACGCCCTGTTCCGCCGGACCGGCGTGGCGAAGCGCTTCTGGGCGGCGCAGGCCGCGGCGCTCGGCGAGGCCCTCCTCGCCTGACCTCCGCGTCGACGCGCCGGGCCGATTCCGTCTCCGGCGCTCGGGACTGCGAGGCTGAGGGGCGACGGCCGTCGTCATCCGCGCGTCGCCCGTGCCGTGCCTGCCGCGCATCCGTCTCCGCCCCGCCGACCCGCCGACCCGCCGCCCCGCCCCGCCCCGTCTCCCGGAGGACCCATGGACATCGACCGCCTCGCCACCCGCTACGAGATCGCCCTGCCCGCCTGGATCGGCGACGCCCTCCGCGACGTCCCCGAGGTCCTCCCGAGCCTCGAGGACCGGATGGCCCTCGTGCACGCGCTCGCCGACCGCAACTTCCGCGAGGGGAACGGCGGCCCGTTCGCGGCGATCGTCGTCGAGCGCGACTCCGGTCGTCTCGTCTCGGTCGGAGTGAACGTCGTCCTCGGCAGCGGGGTCTCGTCCGGCCACGCCGAGGTGACGGCGCTCGGTCTCGCGCAGACCGCGCTCGGCACCTGGGACCTCGGCGGCGAGGGCCTCCCCGCGCACGACCTGGTCGTCAACTGGCGCCCGTGCGTGCAGTGCTACGGAGCGACGATGTGGTCGGGGGTGCGCCGCCTGGTCGTCGCGGGCTCCGGCCCCGAGCTCGAGGAGATCAGCACCTTCGACGAGGGGCCGATGCGCGAGGACTGGGCCGCGCAGTTCGAGGCCCGCGGCATCGAGGTCGTCGACGGCGTGCTCCGCGACGAGGCCCTCGACGTGTTCCGCGCCTACCGCGCCTCCGTCGACTCCGGCGAGGTGCTCGTCTACAACGCCCGCGCCGACTCCTGATACCGCGGCGGGTCCGGTCCTCGCATCGGTTCCGCGCCGGACGCACGGGAGCCCCGCCTCAGCGGGGCCCCGTGCGGTCCTGAGCTGCCGGCCGCTGGAAGCGGTCAGCGGCGGCTCAGCGCCACCAGTCGTCGAACATCGACAGCGGCACCTGGCGCTTGTGCTCGGTCGCGGCGTACCGCGCCTCGATGGCCTCGGCGACGGCCTGGTCGACCTCGCCGCCCTCGAGGTACGTGTCGAGGTCGGCGTAGGTGAGCCCGAGGTTCGTCTCGTCGGTCTGGCCGGGGTTGTCGTCGAGCAGGTCCGCGGTCGGCGCCTTCTCGTAGAGCCGGGCCGGTGCGTCCAGGTGCTCGAGGAGCGAGCGGCCCTGCCGCTTGGTGAGACCGGTGAGCGGGAGGACGTCGGCGCCGCCGTCGCCGTACTTCGTGAAGAATCCGGTGACCGCCTCGGCCGCGTGGTCGGTCCCGACGACCAGCATCCCGGCCTGGCCGGCGATCGCGTACTGCGCGATCATCCGCATCCGCGCCTTCACGTTGCCCTTCACGAAGTCGCTGATCGGCTCGTCGACCGCGTCGCCGAACGCCGCGGCCACGCCGTCGACGCCCTGGTGGATGTCGAAGACGACCTGGCGGTCCGGGCGGATGAACGTGAGGGCGAGCTGGGCGTCCTCCTCGTCGGCCTGCACCTTGTACGGCAGGCGGACCGCGATGAAGGAGGCGTCGCCGCCGCTCGCGCGGACCTGCTCGACCGCGAGCTGGCAGAGGCGCCCGGCGAGGCTCGAGTCCTGACCGCCGCTGATGCCGAGGACGAGGCCCTTCGCGCCGGTGCTGCGGAGGTAGTCGGCGAGGAAGCCGCTGCGCCGTTCGACCTCGACGGCCGGATCGACGGCGGGGGAGACGTGGAGCTCGGAGATGATCTGCTGTTGGACGTCGCGCACGGCTTCACGCTACTCCGGATGCTCCCCGGCGGCCCCTCCTCGCCGCGGACGCGCAGGCTCCCGACGCCTCCCCGAGACAGGCGCCATCCGCCGCGTCCGCTCGGCGCGGCGCCTACCCGCGCTCGGCGACGATGCGGGCGATGCGTGCCGGGACGGTGTCGTCCTGGAGGCTCGTCACGTCTCCGAGCGGGCGGCCGTCCCGGATGTCGCCGAGCAGCCGCCGCATGATCTTGCCGGAGCGGGTCTTGGGCAGATCCGGCACCACCACCACGTCGCGCGGCTTGGCGATCGGCCCGATCGCGACCGCCACGTGGTCGCGCAGGAGCGCCGAGAGCGTCGTGCCGAGCGCGGCCCAGTAGGCCGGGTCCTCCTCGGCGCGGTCGACGGCCTCGTCGGAGGGGATGACGAACGCCGCGATGGCCTGGCCGGTCGTCGCGTCGGCGACTCCGACGACTCCGGCCTCGCCGACGGCCGGATGGGCGACGAGTGCCGACTCGATCTCGATCGTGGACAGGCGGTGCCCGGAGACGTTGATGACGTCGTCGACGCGGCCGAGCACCCAGACGTCGCCGTCGGCGTCGTACTTCGCGCCGTCCCCGGAGAAGAACCACCCCTGGGACGCGTAGCGGGCCCAGTAGGAGTCGCGGTACCGCTCCGGGTCGCCCCATACGGTGCGGGCGAGCGCCGGCCCGGTCCGGTCGACCACGAGGTAGCCGCCGGAGCCGTTCGGCACCCGCTCGCCGTGCTCGTCCACCACGAGGACGCCGAGCCCGGGCAGGGCTCCGAGAGACGAGCCCGGCTTGAGGGTCGAGACGCCCGGCAGCGGGCACATCACCGCGGCGCCGGTCTCGGACTGCCACCAGGTGTCGACGATCGGGCAGCGTCCGCCGCCGATCGCCTCGTGGAACCAGACCCAGGCCTCGGGGTTGATGGACTCGCCGACGGTGCCGAGCAGGCGCAGGCTCGACAGGTCGTACCGGGCGGGCACGCCCTCGGGGAACCAGGTCATCAGCGTCCGGATCAGCGTCGGCGCCGTGTAGTAGACGGTCACCCCGTACCGCTCGATGATCTCGAAGTGCCGGGCGGTGTGCGGGGTGCTCGGGGTGCCCTCGTAGATCACCTGGGTGAGCCCGTTCGAGAGCGGTCCGTAGATCTCGTAGGTGTGCGCGGTGACCCAGGCGAGGTCGGCGGTGCACCAGTGCACGTCGTCCGGCTTCGCGTCGAACACGGCCCAGTGCGTCCAGGAGGCCTGCGTGAGGTAGCCGCCGCTGGTGTGCACCAGCCCCTTGGGCTTCCCGGTCGTGCCGGAGGTGTAGATGATGAACAGCGGCGTCTCGGAGTCGAAGGCCTCGGCCTCGTGGACGTCGCTCTGCGCATCGACCAGCTCGTGCCACCAGACGTCGCGGCCCGGGGTCCACGGGACGTCGGTCTCACCGGTGCGGCGGACGACGAGGACGTGCTCGATCGACGCGACGCCCTCGACCGCCCGGTCGGCGCTCGCCTTGACCGGCACCGCCGCTCCGCGCCGGAACTGCCCGTCCGTGGTGACCAGGAGCTTCGCGCCGGTGTCCTCCACGCGGAACCGCACCGCCTCGGCGGAGAAGCCGCCGAAGACGAGCGAGTGGATCGCGCCGATCCGCGCGATCGCGAGCGTGATGACGATGGTCTCGGGGATCACCGGGAGATAGACGACGACGCGGTCGCCCTTCCCGATCCCGAGCGCGGTCAGCGCGTTCGCGGCGCGGGAGACCTCGCGCTGGAGCTCGGCGTAGGTGATCGACCGCCGGTCGCCGCGCTCGCCCTCGAAGTGGAGGGCGGTCTTCCCGCCGCGTCCCGCGTCCACGTGGCGGTCGACGCAGTTGACGGCCACGTTCAGCCGTCCACCCTCGAACCAGGTCGTGCGCGGCACCGAGAGCGAGCCGTCGGGCAGCGGAGCGGCAGGCTCCCAGCTGTGGGCGGTGTGCCACGGCTCCGCCCACTCGAGGCGGCGGGCCGCCTCCTCCCAGAATACGACCGGATCGGCGGCGGCTCGCGAGTACTCCTCCGCGCCCGCGTTCGCCTGCGCGGCGAAGGCCGCGGGCGGGGGGAACCGGCGGTGCTCGTCGAGCAGGTTGGCGATCGTCCCGCTCACGCTCGGAGCTCCCTCCCCGGCGCTCACGCCCACTTCCTCACGGCGTAGCGCTGGAACACGCCGACGACGGCATCGGTGAGCTTGCCCAGCACGGCCAGCAGGACGATCGCCAGGAACACCCGGTCGATCCGGCCGTTGTTCTGGCTGTCGATGAGGCGGAAGCCGAGGCCCATCGAGGAGGCGATGAGCTCGGAGGCGACCAGGAACAGCCACGACTGGGCGAGCGCGAGGCGCAGCCCGGAGATCACGGAGGGGATCACCGCGGGCAGCTGCACCGTCGTGAAGAGCCGGACGCCCGAGAGGCCGAAGGCGCGGCCCGCCTCGACGAGGTGCCGGTCGACGTGGCCGAGCGCCGTGGCCACCGTGGTGAAGACGGGGAAGAACGCGCCGATCGTGATCAGCGTGATCTTCGACTCCTCGCCGATGCCCATCCAGAGCAGCAGCAGCGGGACCCAGGCCAGCGACGGGACCGCCCGGATCGCGCCGAGGGTCGGCCCGAGGACGACCTCCCAGACGCGGGAGAGCCCGAAGAGCGCGCCGACCACGAGCCCGAGCGCCGAGCCGAGCGCGAACCCGATGAGCACGCGCTGCGTCGAGATGGCGACGTCCTGGCCGAGGTCGCCGCGCTGGGCGAGGTCGACGCCGGCCGCCCAGACCATCGCGGGCGAGGGGAAGACCGCCATCGAGACCATCCCGGTCGTCGTCGCGATCTGCCAGGCGGCGAGCAGCAGCACGGGCAGGATCGCGCCTCCCGCGACCACGAACCACCGTCGCGTGGTGAGCGGGTGGGAGCGGTCCTCGCGGAGGCGGCGCTGGGAGGCCGCGACCGACGGGCCCGCCGTCACGAGTCCGGGCTCACCCGGCATCGGCGCGGACAGCGCGCTCCGCCGCAGCACATCGGCGTCGGTCGCGGTGTCGTCGTCGCGGATCGTCATCGTCGGTCTCCTCGGATCACGGGGTCGGGGGCGGAGGGCCGGACCCTCAGGCGCCGATGGCGCTCGGGTCGGCCGCCGAGGCGTAGGTGTCGTCGAGCAGCGAGTCGAGCGCGTCGTCGACCTGCTGCTGCGAGGCGACGTCGCCGTTCTCGACGAAGATCGGGCCGATCACGGCGAGCACGTCGGTCTGCGCGGAGCCGGGGACGTTGTCGACGTCGAGGTTGCTGCGCTCGGTGATGACCGTCGTCGCCACCGCCACGTCGAGGCCGGCGACGGAGGCGAGGATGCTCGCCGTCTCGTCCTGGTTCTCGAGCGCCCAGGCGCGGGCGTGCTCGTACGCGTTCACGACGGTCTGCGCGAGGTCCGGCTTCTCGGCGAGGAAGCTCTCGGTCGCGTTGAGCAGACCGTAGGAGTTGAAGTCGACGTTGCGGTAGAGCAGGGTCGCCCCGGCCGCCTCGGCGCCGGCCATGATCGGGTCCAGGCCCGCCCAGGCGTCGACGGAGCCGTTCTGCAGCGCCGCCCAGCCGTCGGCGTGCTGCAGGTTCTGCACCGTCACGTCGCCGATGCCCAGGCCGGCGGCCTCGAGCGCCTGCACCAGGAAGAAGTACGGGTCGGTGCCCTTGGTGGCCGCGATCTGCTTGCCCTTGAGCTGCTCGACCGACGTGATCGCCGAGCCGGCGGGGACGACGAGGGCCGACCACTCCGGCTGCGAGAAGATGTCGATCGTCCTGATCGGCGAGCCGTTCGAGCGGGCGAGCAGTGCGG
Organism: Rathayibacter sp. AY1B4; assembly: GCF_002932815.1. Classification (NCBI taxonomy): domain Bacteria; kingdom Bacillati; phylum Actinomycetota; class Actinomycetes; order Micrococcales; family Microbacteriaceae; genus Rathayibacter; species Rathayibacter sp. AY1B4. Next base: position 7,778 of record NZ_PSWN01000030.1, read on the forward strand.
CCGAGCCGGCGGTGGAGCCGACGTCGATCGCTCCGGCGCGCAGGGCCTCGTTGGCCTTGTTGGAGCCGGCCGACTGCACCCAGGCGACGGTGACCTGCTGCTCGGCGAGGGCGGCCTCGAGCCAGCCCTTCTCCTTGATGACCAGGCTCAGCGGGTTGTACGTCGCGAAGTCGAGCGTGAGCGTGCCGCCCTGAGTTCCTCCGGAGGCGGCGTCGGCGGTCGCGGCCGCCGCTCCTCCTCCGCCCTCGCCCTGCACGCAGCCCGCGAGGAGCGGGACGGCGGCGGCGGTGAGCAGACCGGCGAGAGCGGTGCGGCGGGTGAGCGGGGAGCTGGTGAACGACATGGGGGCCTCGGCTTCGGGGATGCGGTGACAGCGAGTGTGGACGCTGCAGGGGAGGGGCAGTGCGGGGAGGTGCTCGTGCGGTGGAGAGCGGGAGGAGGAGGCGGTTGGGGAGGGAGGTCGTGCCGCCCGGACCGTGCCGCCCGGGTGGAGGGACGCGGGTCGATCCGCCCGGGGTCAGTGCCGCTCGATGCCCAGCCCCGCGAGGAGCTCGGCCCGGTGCTCGGCGAGCTCCGCCGAGCCGCGGTCGCGGGGCCGCGCGCCGGGGACGGTGACGATCCGCTGGATGCGCGAGACGCCTCCGGGCTCGTCGCGCCCGAGGAGCACGATGCGGTCGGCCAGCTGGAGGGCCTCGTCGACGTCGTGGGTGACGAGCAGGATCGTCGCCGGAGCCGCCGCGTGCACGTCGAGCAGCAGGTCCTGCATCCGCAGGCGGGTCAGCGCGTCGAGCGCCCCGAAGGGCTCGTCCAGGAGGAGCACGCCGGGGTTCCGGGCGAGGGCGCGGGCGAGGGAGGCGCGCTGGGCCATCCCCCCGGACACCTCGCGGGGCCGCGAGCGGGCGTGTGCGGTGAGGCCGACCAGCGAGAGCAGCTCGTCGACGGCGGCGCGGGCGGCCGGGCGCGGGGTGCCGCGCGGCAGTCCGAGCGCGACGTTGTCGGCGATGCTCCGCCAGGGCAGCAGCCGCGGCTCCTGGAACGCCACCGCGCAGCGCGGGTCGATGCCGGAGACGGGGGCGCCGTCGATGAGGACGGACCCCTCGGAGGCGGTGTCCAGGCCCGCCGCGATGCGCAGCAGCGTCGACTTGCCGCAGCCGCTCGGGCCGAGGATCGCGATGACCTCGCCCGCGGCGGCCTCGAGCGTCACGTCCGTCAGCACGGGGGACCCGGGCGCGAAGGTGCGGCCGACCCCCTCGAAGCGCACGGGGAACGCCGACTGGCCGAGCTCGGCGTCGAAGGCCAGGCTCGTGCGGGCGGCGGGGGTGGCGGGCATGTCTCTCCGGGCAGCGGGACGGGCGGGCGGATCGTCCGATCGTACGGAGAGGCTCCCGGCGGCACAGCGGGGACCGACACGGGGAGTAACACAGGGGGTGGGACGCGGAAGGCCTCCCCGGTCCGCGGACGGGGGAGGCCTTCCGCCGGAGGGCTACGCCTGGACGAGCACGAGCTCCTCGAGGGGCAGGCGGGTGCGCGGCGCGGTCTCGCGCTCGCGGAGGGTCTCGTTCGCCAGCGCGTCGGCGTCGGCCGCGACTCCCACCGCGGCGATCGTCACCGGGTCGAAGCGCTCGTCGACGTCGAACGCGGCGCGGACGGCGTCCTTGTCGAAGCCGGCCATCTGGTGCACGTGCAGGCCCTCGTGGTGCGCCTGCACGCTGAGGTGGGCGATCGACTGGCCGAGGTCGTAGACGGCCCAGGGGCGCGGCTTCCCCTCGGAGTCGACGGTCTCGGCGAGCGCGACGACCAGGACGGCGGCGGAGCCGGCCCAGGCGCCGTTGAAGCCGGCGAGCGTCGCGACGATGCGGTCGAACTCGTCGGTTCCGCGGCGGGCGACGATGAAGCGCCACGGCTGCGAGTTGCTGGCGGACGGGGACCAGCGCGCGGCCTCGAGGAGGGACGCGAGGGTCTCGTCGGAGACGGTCGCGGACGCGTCGTAGGAGCGGGGGCTCCAGCGCTCCGCGAGGACGTCGAGGATCGGGGCGCTGGTGCTGGCGGTGCGGGAGGCGGTGGCGGACATCGCGGGGCTTCTTCCGTGCGGGGGACTGGGGGAGGGGCTCCGTCGCCCGTGGAGCCCAACCGTCCCCGCACCGCGGGCATTCCCGCGCGCGCACGGCAGGCGCCCGCACGCGCGTTCGCCCACGGAGGAGCGGGCCGCCTCCGAGCCCCGGAACGGTACGGTGGGAGACGGCGTGGTCATCCCGCGCACCACCATCCACGACTCTGGAGGATCATCCATGGCCCAGCACTTCGACGTCGTCGTCCTGGGGGCAGGCCCCGGCGGATACGTGGCCGCGATCCGCGCCGCCCAGCTCGGCAAGTCCGTCGCCGTCGTCGAGAAGCAGTACTGGGGCGGTGTCTGCCTCAACGTCGGCTGCATCCCGTCCAAGGCGCTGCTGCGCAACGCGGAGCTCGCCCACCTCTTCCACACCCAGGCGAAGCAGTTCGGCATCTCGGGCGACGTCTCGTTCGACTTCGGCGCGGCGTTCGACCGCAGCCGCTCGGTCGCGGACGGCCGCACCAAGGGCGTCCACTTCCTGATGAAGAAGAACAAGATCGCCGAGTTCGACGGCGTCGGCTCCTTCACCGGCCCGCAGGGCCTCGACGTGCAGCTGAGCAAGGGCGGCACGGAGTCGCTGACCTTCGACGACGCGATCATCGCGACCGGCGCGAGCGTCCGCCTCCTCCCCGGCGTCGAGCTCTCCGAGAACGTCGTCACCTACGAGACCCAGATCATGACCCGCGAGCTCCCCGACACGATGGCCATCGTGGGCGCGGGCGCGATCGGCATGGAGTTCGCCTACGTCCTCAAGAACTACGGCGTCGACGTGACGATCATCGAGTTCATGGACCGCGCCCTCCCCAACGAGGACCCGGACGTCTCCAAGGAGATCCAGAAGCAGTACAAGAAGCTCGGCGTCGAGATCCTGACCTCGACCAAGGTCGAGTCGGTCGTCGACAAGGACGGCTACGTCACGGTCACCTACACCGCGAAGGACGGCACGCAGTCGACCCTCGAGGTCGACAAGGTGCTCATGTCGATCGGCTGGGTCCCCCGCACCGAGGGCTTCGGCCTCGAGAAGACGGGCGTCGAGCTCACCGAGCGCGGCGCGATCGCGATCGACGACCACATGCGCACCAACGTGCCGCACATCTACGCCATCGGCGACGTCACCGCGAAGCTGCAGCTCGCGCACGTCGCGGAGGCGCAGGGCGTCGTCGCCGCCGAGACCCTCGCCGGTGCCGAGACCCAGACCCTGGGCGACTACCGGATGATGCCGCGCGCGACGTTCTGCCAGCCGCAGATCGCCTCCTTCGGCCTCACCGAGAAGCAGGCGACGGACGAGGGACACGAGATCACCGTCTCGACCTTCCCCTTCATGGCGAACGGCAAGGCCCACGGCCTCGGCGAGCCCACCGGCTTCGTGAAGCTCATCGCGAGCAAGAAGTACGGCGAGCTCCTCGGCGCCCACATGATCGGCCCGGACGTCTCGGAGCTGCTCCCCGAGCTCACGCTCGCCCAGAAGTGGGACCTCACCGCGACCGAGCTGGCCCGCAACGTGCACACCCACCCGACGCTGTCGGAGGCGCTGCAGGAGGGCTTCCACGGCCTCAAGGGGCACATGATCAACATGTAGGGCTCGTCCCTCCACGGCCTCCGGCCCGCAGGATCCCGCTCGGCTCGTCCGCGGCGGATCCTGCGGGCCGAAGCCGTCTCCGGGGGTGCCCGCCGGGCTCCAGCGCCGCTCCCGCTACCGTGGCCCGATGGATCCGCGCCTGCTCGACCGCCTCGCCGCCGACGCCTGGCCCGCGCTCGTGCGGCGCCCCCTCGGCCCATGGGAGCTGCGCGCCTCCGCAGGGGTCACCAAGCGCGCGAACTCGGTGCTCGCGTCCGGCGACGTCGTCGACCAGGAGGCGGCGCTCGACACGGCGGAGGCGTTCGCCCGCGAGCACGGGATCGCGCCCCTCGTGCAGATCGGACCGCCGAGCCCCGCCGGTCTGACCGGGCTGCTCGCCGCCCGCGGCGCCGCGCCGATCGACCGGACGCTCGTGCTGACGGGATCGGTGCAGGAGGCGCTCGCCGTCCTGCCCACGACGTCGGGGTCCGCGCCGTCGGGGTCCGCGCCGCGGCCTCGTGTCCGGCTCGCCCCGGCTCCCGACGAGGACTGGCTCGCCCTCTGGTGGTCGGTGGACGGTCGCGGTGGCGCGGAGGAGCGTGCGGTCGCCGAGCGCATCCTCGCGGGCTGCCCCTCCTCCTACGCTCTCGCCGTCGACGGCGACGGCCCGGCCGCGACCGGCCGCCTCGCGGTCGTCACGGCGCCGGACGGCGAGCTCTGGGGCGGCCTCTTCGCCCTGGCGACCCGGCCGGACGCCCGGCGCCGCGGGCTCGCCTCCGCCGTGATCCGCGCCCTCCTCGAGGACGCGTCCGGCCGGGGCGTCGCGCGCTTCTGGCTCCAGGTGCTCGCCGAGAACGCCGGCGCCCGCCGCCTCTACGCGTCCCTCGGCTGCCGCGAGTCGTCCTGGTACGAGTACTGGCGCTGACCCGCTCGCGGAGGAGGAGCGGGGCGCCCGGGTCAGGCGTTCGCGAGCACGGCGCGGGCGACGGCCTCGGCCTTCGCCGCGTCGCCGGTGACGGTCACGCGCCACCACACGTCGTCGGCGAGCGCGTCGATCTCGCAGACGCCCGCCGCGCAGCCGGTGAGGGCCTTCTCGCCGAAGCCGTCGAGCGGCTCGAGCGGGATCGCCAGGCCCGAGGTCAGCGAGAGGTTCCGCCAGCCGTCGTCGCCGTTCGGGAGCGCGTCGACCGTCACTCCCGAGTAGGCGGCGCTGGAGGCGTCGCTCCAGCTGCAGGAGGCGTACCCGGCCCGGGCGGCGGCAGCGGCCGACGCGGTGGTCGGCGTCCCGGTCCCCGTCCCCGCGGTCGCCTGCGCGAGACCGGCGGCACCGGACAGCTGCTCGGCCGTCAGGACCTCGGTGCAGACGGGCGCCGTCGCGGTGACCGGCTCGTCGAGGGTGCCGAGCGCGGCGGAGGCGGTGCCGGTCGCCAGCGCGGCGAGGTCGACGGCCGCGGGGGCGCCGCGCAGCTGCAGCGTCACCCAGGTGGCGCCGGCGAGCAGGTCCAGGTCGCAGCTGCCGTCGGTGCAGGAGCCGTAGGCCTCGACGGCGGTCTCGAGGCGCGGGCCCGGACGGCCGGCGAAGGCCTCGGCGGCGTCGTCGACCGCGGCCGCGGTGATCGAGGCGTCCTCGTCGTACCAGGCGCAGCGGAGCACTCCGCCGTTCTCCTCCGCGGCCTCGCGGATCAGCTCGCCCGAGGAGCGCGTCGTCACCTCGCGGCTGCCCTCGAGAGCGCTGCGGGAGACCCCCAGCGCCGAGGCCGCCCGCGTGGCGGGGAGGAGGGAGTCGCAGCCCAGGCGGGTCGAGGCCGTGGGCGTGGGCGAGGGCGTCGGAGTCGCGGAGGGAGTCGGAGCGGCGGTCTCGGACGCCGACGGGGTGGCCGCGACGTCCGAGCGCTCGGCCGACGTGCAGCCCGTCAGCGCGACGAGAACGGCGAGCGCGGCGCCGACCGTCGCCAGGCGCGGGAGGCGGGCCCTCACGCGGCCAGCTCGCGCTCGATCGCGGCCGTGAACGCGTCGATGTCGTCCTCCGTCGTGTCGAAGGAGCAGACCCAGCGGACCTCGCCGGTCGCCGGGTTCCAGTCGTAGAAGCGGTAGGCGGTGCGGAGCCGGTCCGCGACTCCGGGCGGCAGCGTCGCGAACACCGCGTTGGCCTGGGTCTGCTGCGTGAACTCGAGCCCGGTGATCCGTCCGGCGGCGATCGCCTCCTCGAGCCCCGAGCGCAGGCGCGCCGCCATGGCGTTCGCGTGCCGGGCCGAGCGGAGCCACAGGGGCTCCTCCTCGCCGCCGTCGCCGAGCAGGGCGAGCAGCTGCGCCGAGATGAAGCGCATCTTGGAGGACAGCTGCATGTTGGTCTTGCGGAGGAAGGTCAGCCCGGTCGAGGCCGCCGGGTCGAGCACGACGATCGCCTCGCCGAGCAGGATGCCGTTCTTGGTGCCGCCGAACGAGAGCACGTCGACGCCTGCGTCGGTCGTGAAGGAGCGCAGGGGCAGGCCGAGGGCGGCCGCGGCGTTCGCGATGCGCGCCCCGTCCATGTGCAGCCGCATGCCGAGGCCGTGCGCGTGGTCGGCGAGCGCGCGCACCTCCTCCGGGGTGTAGACGGTGCCGAGCTCGGAGGACTGGGTGATCGAGACCACGAGCGGCTGGGCGCGGTGCTCGTCGCCGAAGCCCCACGCCTCCTGGTCGACCAGCGCCGGGGTCAGCTTGCCGTCGGGCGTGGGGACCGTGAGGATCTTGATCCCGCCGACCTTCTCCGGCGCTCCGCCCTCGTCGGAGGTGATGTGCGCGGTGCCCGCCGAGACGACGGCGCCCCACCGCGGCAGCATCGACTGCAGGCCGGTGACGTTGGCGCCCGTGCCGTTGAAGACGGGGAAGGCCTGGGCCTGCTCGCCGAACTCGCGGCGGAACGCCTCCTGCAGGCGCTCGGTGTAGACGTCCTCGCCGTAGGCGATCTGGTGCGCTCCGTTGGCCGCGGCGATCGCGGCGAGGACCTCGTCGTGCACTCCGGAGTAGTTGTCGGAGGCGAAGCCGCGGACGTCGGGATCGTGCAGAGCGCTCATCCCTCCATCTTCGCAGCCCGCCGCCCGGAGGAGCCCCGGAGGAGCCCCGGAGGCGCCCCTCCTGCCTCCCGCATGTTTCGGGCAGGTGAAAGGACGACGACCCGAAAGCCGATCTCCGTCAAGAAGTTGGTATCGGCTGGGAGGCAGGCCACTCTTGACGTATGCGCATGGACACGACGGGAGCTGTCCGCGACATGCCCGCCCCTCCCGGGGTGGACGAGATCGCGGCTCGCTTCGGCGATCCCGTCCTCGCGTTCGCGCCCCAGCCGAGGCTGGAGGAGTTCGCCGCGGCGCAGACGATGGCGCTCGGCCGCTTCGTCGAGATCTCGCTCTCGTACTCGGTCTACAAGAACCCGCGCAACCGCGCCGACCCCGTCAACCACGTCCCGCTGTCCCCCGAGCAGAAGCGCGCGATCGAGCGCGCCGAGAACGACCACCTGCCGCCGTGGATGGTCGACCAGGTGACGCGGATGCGGTACCCGGTGCTCTGGGAGGCGGTCCGCACCTCCGTGCCGATCCCCGCCGAGCGCAGCCGGCCCCTGGAGTCCCGCCTCGCGGCTCACATGGGCGACGTGCTCCGCAACACCTTCCCGGGCCGCGTGCGCAGCCGCCGCGGCGGGATGCCGGTGGTCGCCGCCGCCCTCCGCGACGAGGACGTCGTGCGCGGCGTCCCGGTGATCGTGGACGGGGAGGCGCTGCGCGGCTACCGCGTGGACACCGATCCGGACGTGGTCGCGATCGGCGCCCGCGTCGACGGCCGCTACATGACGGTCGTGCTCGACCGGAAGATCGTGCCGGAGATCCGGATGGAGTTCGTCCGCCGCACCCCGCCGCGCCCGGCTTCGAGCCAGCCCCGGCGCTGACCGCCCCGGCCCACCGCTCAGGGGCGCCCCGGCACCGCGATCCCGTGCTCGTAGGCGAACACGACCGCCTGGATCCGGTCGCGCACGCCGAGCTTCATCAGGATCTTCGAGACGTGCGTCTTCACGGTCGCCTCGCCCACGAACAGCTCGGCCGCGATCTCGGCGTTCGACCAGCCCCGCGCCAGGTGCACGAGCACCTCGCGCTCGCGGTCCGTCAGATCGGCCACTCCGGAGTGGTCGGCGGCGGCCGGCGTGCGCTCGGGCACGGACGCGAACCGCTCGATCACGCGCCGGGTGACGTCGGGGGCGAGCATCGCGTCGCCGCGGGCGACCACCTGCACGGCCTCGACCAGCTCCTCCGGCGACGCGTTCTTGAGCAGGAACCCGCTGGCGCCGGCCGAGAGCGCCTCGAAGAGGTAGTCGTCGCGGTCGAAGGTGGTGAGGATGAGCACCCGCGAGCACAGGCGCGGGTCGGCCACGATCTCGCGGGTCGCGGCCAGGCCGTCGAGCCCGGGCATCTGCACGTCCATGCAGATCACGTCGGGGCGCAGCTCGGAGGCGCGCTGCAGGGCCTCGAGCCCGGTGCGGGCCTCGCCGACCACCTCGATCCCCGGCTCCGACTCGAGGATGATGCGGAAGCCCACGCGGACGAGCTCCTGGTCGTCGACGAGCAGCACGCGCACGTGCTCGGTCATGGGCGGCCCCCGCTCGCTCGCTCCTGACGCCCCCGCGACGTCTCCGACGACGGTACCGGGTCGCCGGCGTCCGGCACGCTCGCCCGGACGGGGGACAGCGGCACCCGGGCGTGCACGAGGTAGCCCGCGCCCCTCGGCCCCATCTCGATCCAGCCGCCGACCGCGGCCGCGCGCTCGCTCATGCCGGTGTGCCCCAGCCCGCAGGAGGCGGGAGCGCTCGGGTGCGGGCCGGACCCGCCGTCGTCGGCGATCTCGAGCTCGACCGCGTCGGGGGCGTAGCGGAGGCGCACCTCGGCGTGCGCGCCGCGCCCCGCGTGCTTGCGGACGTTCGTGAGCGACTCCTGCGCGATGCGGTAGAGGCTGAGCCCCACCGTCGCGGGGATCTCGCGGGGCGTGCCGAGGGTGAGGAAGACGGTGGGCAGGCCCGACCCGCTGGACGCCGCGACCAGCTCCTCGAGCTGGGCCACGCCGCGGGTGGACGCGGCGTCGGTGAGCGGATTCGGGACCGCGTCCTCGGCGCGCAGCGCGACCAGGATGCGGTGCAGCTCCTCGATCGCCGAGCGCGCGTCGCCCTCGATGGCGCTGAGCGAGGCCGCCGCCCGCTCCGGATCCCGCGCCAGCACCCGCCGCGCCGCTCCCGCCTGCACGCCCATCACGCTGACGTGGTGCGCGACCACGTCGTGCAGCTCGCGCGCGATCCGCAGCCGCTCGGAGGACACGGCCTGCCGCGAGGAGCGCTCCCGCTCGTCGTCGAGCTCGGCCGTGCGCGTCTCGAGCGCCTCCAGCCGGCGGGCCGACTGCCACGACGCCTCGCCGAAGACGTAGGCGCTGCCGAAGTAGAGCAGGTTCGACACGACCGCGAGGGCCGACTCCGCCGCGTAGGGCGAGAGCAGGCCGGGGGAGTCGTCGACCGGCACGGAGCTGCCGAAGTACTCGCCCGTGGCGAGGGTGGTGAGCAGCCAGCCCAGCATCCCGACCGCGATCGCCACTCGGACGACGAGCGCCGTACGCCGGTTCCGGCCCCACGCGCCGACCGTGTAGAGCGCGAGGAACAGGCAGATCTGGCCGAAGAGCGACTCCGGCACCTGGAGCACGATCCCGAGCGCGTAGACGACGGAGAGCCCGGCCGCCACGCTCGCGGGGAACCGGCGGCGCAGCGCGAGGGGAAGGGTCATCAGGACGGCCCAGTGGGCGCTGACGACGGGGTGCGCCGCGTCCGGGAATCCCGCCGAGGAGTACAGCGCGACGGAGACGATCGTCGCCACCAGCAGGATCCCCGCGGTGACCGCGTCGCGCACGTATCCGGCCCGGCTCGGCGCTCGCCGGATCCAGCCCGCGTCGAGCGGGTCCGCGGCTCCGTCACCTGAGGGCATGCGCCCCACGCTAACCGACGCCGGTCGGACGGGGCCCCGGGAGGCGGAGGAGCGCACCCCGGGGCCTCCCGGGCACGACGTCAGTCCCGGCCGGTGATGCCCCGGGTCGAGGCGATGACGTCGCCCATCTTCTTCCCGAGGGCCTCGTAGAACATCGACAGCGGGAACTCGTCGTCCAGCACCGCGTCGGTGAGGCCGCGCGGGGCGCCGAGCAGCACCTCGTCCGGGAGCCCGCGGGCCCAGGCGGAGGCGGGGTGCGGAGTGAGAGTGGCCGCGATCAGCTCGTGCGCGGAAAGCCAGTGCGCCGTCTTCGGCCGGTCGATCGAGCGCCAGTAGAGCTCGTCGATCGCGTCCGAGAGGGCGACGACCACGTCGGCGACGCCGTCCCACTCGAACGCCAGCCGGGTGTCGGTCCAGTGCAGGACGCCGTGCTGGTGCAGCCAGGCGAAGAGCAGCTGGCCGCCGAGGCCGTCGTAGTTGCGCACCCGCGACCCGGTGAGCGGGAAGCGGAAGAGCCGGTCGAACAGGATCGCGTACTGCACGAAGCGCGAGCGCTCGGCCAGCGCCTCCTCCTCGTCGTCGCGGCGGTCCAGCGCGCCGAGGCGGCGCTCGATGGCGACGGCCTCGCGGAAGGCGGTGAGATCGCACCGCAGCTCCTCCAGCGAGTAGAGGAAGAAGGGCATCCGCTGCTTGATCATGAACGGGTCGAACGGCAGGTCGCCGCGCATGTGGGTGCGGTCGTGGATGAGGTCCCACATCACGAAGGACTCCTCCGCCAGGCGCTGGTCGGCCAGCAGGCGCTGCGCCTCCTCCGGGAGCTCGAGACGGGTGATCCGGGCCGCCTCCGTGACGACGCGGCGGAACCGGGCCGCCTCGCGGTCGGCGAAGATCGCACCCCAGGTGAAGGACGGGACGGAGCGCATCGCGACCGTCTCGGGGAACAGCACGGCGCTGTCGGTGTCGTAGCCGGCGGTGAAGTCGACGAAGCGCACGGGCACGAAGAGGGCGTTGGAGTAGTCCCCCGCCTCCAGCTCGGCGACGAACCGCGGCCAGACGACCTCGACGAGGACGGCCTCGACGTGGCGGTCGCGGCTGCCGTTCTGGGTGTACATGGGGAAGACGACGAGGTGGCGGCGGCCGTCGACGCGCTCGAGCTGCGGCTGGAACGCGGTGAGCGAGTCGAGGAAGTCGGGCAGGCCGAGGCCGCCGGCGCTCCAGCGCTCGAGGTCGACGACCAGCGCGTCGAGGTACGCGGCGTCGTGCGGGAACGCGGGGGCGAGGGTGCGGACGCCGGCGACGATCCGCTCGACGAGCATGCGCGCCTCCTCGAGCCGCTCGGGCTCGGCGAGCGAGCCGTCCTGGGACTGGAGCGGCTGCAGCGCGGCGGCGGCGGCCTTCAGGTCGAGCCAGGCGGCGGAGTCCTCCACGCGGTCCTCGACGACCTCGGGTTCTCCGACGACGGTGCTCTGCACGGCTTGCGACATGGTGATCCTCCTCACGCTGGTGATACGGGGCTGCAGGAGCGGAACGCGCTCCGACTCCGAGCGTATGGGCTCGTGCGCGCGCTTTTCTTGCGTCTCGGCGGAGCGAAGCGGCGATCTCGCAGGGGCGGGCGCACGTCTCCGCCGCCCCTCTCCGGCCCCGCGGTCAGCGGTTGCCCAGGTGTTGTGCAGGTGCCACCCCCCGTCCGGGGCTAGATTCCTCACCGCTTCCGTTTCCCTCCCCTCATCGGGTCGAAGATGGGGCGACACCGTGTCCGCATCCCGAGTGCGGAGACATCCGATCGGACAGGCGCGCCGAACACCCTGGCGGCGCGCTCGATCGGCGAGCCATCCTGAGAGAGAGGATCGGAGCGCGTGACGGGACCCGAACCCGGAAGCGACCAGAGAACAGCCAGCATCGACCACCACCCCGAGAACCTCCGCCTGCTCCCCTGGCCGCAGGCGGACGCCTCCGTCCTGCGCGACACCCTCGCGCACGCGGGCGGCGGACTCGAGAGCGAGAGCGAGATCCTCGTGCGCCACGACCGCTACCTGCGCGGTTGGGCGGACGGCGACGCGTTCTTCTACGTGGTCGAGCTGGACGGACTCGCCGTCGGCTCCATCGGCTATTGGTACGGCTGCTCGCGCGGCGTCGTCGCCTACGAGGCGGCGTGGAGCATCGCTCCGCACGCCCGCGGCATCACCGCGGACTCCGTGCGGATGCTGCTCGAGGAGGCGGCGGCGTTCCCTGTGCCCCGCTTCGTCCACGCCTTCGTGGCGGAGAGCGACCTGGACGCCGGCGCGACCTGCGTCGAGGCCGGCTTCGACCGGATCGACCTCGTCGAGCAGGGCGAGCCGCCGGAGCTCTACGTGGACTGGGCGTTCGACCTGGCCGCCGTGGCCTGATCAGATCCCGTGGCGCTCCAGCCACGGCCGCAGCACCGCGAGGAACTCCTCGGGGTGCTCGAGGCCGGGCAGGTGCGCCGCGTCCTCGAGCACGTGCAGCTCGGCACCGCCCACCTCGGCGGCGAGGTGCTCGCAGACCGGCAGCGACTCCGAGAGGTCGTGCGCGCCCGCCACGACGAGGGTCGGCACGGCGATCTCCCCGAGCCGCTCGCCCGCCGGCCCGGAGGGCTCGATCGGGCGGGGGGCCTCCGCCTCGTGGCCGACGCCCGTGAGCGCGAGCTCCCGGACCCGCGCGAGGAACTCCGGAGCGACGTCGTCCGCGGAGCGGTCGGGACCCACGGCCCAGAGCTCCGCCTCGACGATCGCCGCGGCCTCCCGCTCGCCCGCGAGCTCCAGCGCCTCGACCTCCCCGAAGCGCCGCTCCTCCTCCGCCGTCAGCGCGGGGTAGTCGAAGCCCGCCAGGCCCGGGGCGATCACGACCAGGCCGGTCACCCGCTCCGGATACTCGAGCGCCAGGTCGAGCGCGAGCGTTCCGCCCCGCGAGCAGCCGACGACCACCGCGCGCTCGACGCCGAGGTGGTCGAGCACGTCCAGGGCGTCCCGGCGCGGGTCGTACTCCACGTCCTCCGTGCTCGTTCCGCCCGCGCCGCGGACGTCGTAGCGGACCACCAGCCGGTCGCGGGAGAGGTCGGGGACGAGCGGGTCCCACATCCGCAGGTCGGCGATGCCCGCGTGCACGAGCAGCAGGGCGGGCGCGGAGGCGTGGCCGTCCGCCTCCCAGTGGAGGCTCGCGCCGGGGACCTCGAGATGCGGCATGCCGCACACCGTAGGCGCGTCGCGCCGGCGCTGCAACGCCCCGGCCACTGCCTAGGGTGGAGGCGCGACAGCGGACGGGCCGCGGCGGGGAGGCGGCGGCGTGGAGGGCGTGCTCACCGGCTTCTCGATCATCGGGGTCGTCATCGCGGTCGGCTACCTGATCGCGCGGTTCCGGATCGTCCCGCCCGAGAGCCGGCTGATCCTGTCGCGGATCGCCTTCTTCGTCACGACGCCGGCGCTGCTGTTCACCGTGCTGTCGCGGGCCGACGTCTCCGTCCTCTTCTCCTCGTTCCTGCTCGTCTCGCTCCTGACGGTGCTGACCGTCGCCCTGCTCTACGTGCTGGCCTCGCGGCTGCTCTTCCCCCGCCCGCTGCCGGAGACGGTGATCGGGACCGCGGCCTCCTCCTACGTCAACGCCAACAACATCGGACTGCCGGTCGCCATCTACGTGCTGGGCGATCCGCAGTGGGTGGCCCCGACGCTCCTCCTGCAGCTGATCGTCCTCGCGCCGACGATCCTGACGCTGCTCGACGTCTCGACGAGCGGGCGGACCTCGGTCGGCGCGATCCTCACGCAGCCGCTGCGGAACCCGATGATCATCGCCTCCGCCCTCGGCCTCGTCGTCGCCCTCACCGGCGTGGAGCTTCCCGCGCCCGTGCTGCAGCCGTTCTCGATCATCGGCAACGCGTCGATCCCGCTGGTGCTGATCGCCTTCGGGATGTCGCTGCGCGGGCAGCGGCCGCTGGAGGCGGGGCCGGCGCGGGTCGAGGTGGTCGTCGCCTCCGTGCTCAAGTCGCTGGTGATGCCGGCGGTCGCGCTGCTGCTGGGGCGCTTCGCGTTCCACCTCGACTCCGAGCACCTCTTCGTGGTGACGGTGACCGCCGCGCTGCCGACCGCGCAGAACATCTTCACCTTCGCCTCGCGCTACGACCGGGGCATCGCCGTCGCCCGCGACACGGCCCTCGTGACCACGGTCGCCGCGGTGCCCGTGCTCATCGGGGTGTCCCTCCTGCTGGGCTGAGCGGAGCAGCATCCCCGCCTCCCGCTCGGTCCCGGCGGAGGCGCCGGACGGCCCGCGCATCCGCGTCGCGTGTCCCTCGTCCTGGGACGGGGCCGGTGGCGCGGGCCCGGTCGCACTCCGCCGACCGTCGCTTAGGCTCTCTCGAATGAGCACCACCACGTCCGCCGACCGCTCCGCCCGCGGCAGGCCGCGCCGCCGTCGCGGCCTCTGGATCACGCTGATCGTCCTCCTGGTCCTGCTGATCGGCGCCGTCGTCGCGGTGCTCCTCGGCGTGCGCACCTACGACAAGGCGATGACCGTCCGCGACAAGCTGACCGAGGCGATCCCGCTGGTGTCGCAGGTGACGGACAGGCTGACGACGTTCGACACCTCCGGTGCGGAGGAGACCGCGGGCCGGATCGCGACCCTCACCGGCGAGGCGCGCGACGAGACCGAGGACCCGGTGTGGCGGGTGATGGAGGTGGTGCCCGTCCTCGGGCCGAACCTGTCCGCGGTCCGCGCCGCGACCGAGATCGCCGACGACGTCTCCGGCCGGATCGTCACGCCGCTCTCCACGACCTCGCTCGACATCCTCAAGCCCGTCGACGGCAGGGTAGACCTCGCGGCGATCACCGAGCTGTCGCAGAAGATCACCGTCGCCAAGGAGGTCGTCGACGCGGCGCAGACCCGCGTCGAGGGCATCGACCGCGGTCCGCTGGTGCCGCAGGTCGCCTCGGCCCTCGACTCCTTCACTCCGCAGCTGGCCACCGCGACCGCGGCGATGGAGCAGGTCGAGCCGCTCACCGCGATCCTCCCCGACTCCCTCGGAGCCTCCGGCCCGCGCCACTACCTGGTGATGTTCCAGAACCTGGCGGAGTCGCAGGCTCTGGGCGGCGGCGCGTCGTCGGTGATGCAGCTCGACGTCGACGGCGGCGCGATCTCGATCGGCCGTCAGCTGGGCAGCGGCGACTTCCGCGGTCTGGCTCCCGTCACCGTCGACCAGAGCGCGCTCGACACCATCGGCGAGAACATGGCGACGACCTTCAACGTCTCGACCAGCCGCCCCGACTTCCCGACGGCCGCCTCGATCGCCTCGCAGTTCTGGGCGCAGAAGTTCCCCGAGCAGAGGATCGACGGCGTCCTCGCGATCGACCCCGTCGCCCTCTCCTACCTCCTCGGCTCGACCGGGCCGGTGACCCTCACCGACGGCACGGTCCTCACGAGCGAGAACACCGTCTCGACCCTGCTCAACGAGGTCTACTTCCGCTACCCGGAGTCGGTCGTGGCCGAGCGCACCGACGAGTTCTTCTCGGAGGCGAGCGCGACGGTCCTGGGCAAGATCCTCGGCGGGGAGATGGAGCCCACGAAGATGCTCCCGGCGATCGTGAAGGCGGTCGACGAGAGCCGCATCCTCGCCTACAGCTCCGACGCCGACGAGCAGGCGCTCCTCGCGCCCACGCCGATCGCGGGGGTCCTGCCGCAGACGACGACCGACGGCACGACCACCGGAGTGTTCTTCCAGGACGCCTCGGGCGGCTCGAAGATGGACTACTACCTGAGCACGGCGGTCACGCAGTCGAGCTCTGGCCGGTGCGCCGCCTCCGGCGCGGTCTTCACCACCTCCGTCACCGTGACCAACACGATCTCGAAGGCGGTCGCTCGGACGCTGCCCGGCTACGTCGCCGCGGCCGGCGGGCGGGGTGCGTACCCCCTGGGCGACTTCGTCACCAACATCTACGTCTACGGCCCTCCCGGGACCACGGTGTCGAGCGCGGCGTGGACCGACGGCACCGGCTACGGACCCGAGAGCCTCGACGACCTCGGCCGTCCCGTCTCGAAGGTCGCCGTGCAGCTCTCGCCCGGCCAGTCCGAGACGTTCGACGTGCAGTTCAGCGCCGGCGACGCCTCCGGCTTCGGCGGCCAGACCGTGCGGGTGACCCCGATGATCAACCCCACCGCGGTCACGCTGAACGACGAGCCCGCCTGCGGCTGACCTCGCCGGCGGTCGGCGCCCCGGGTCGTGCTGGACCAGCGCCGAGCACGCCGACCGTTGACGCACCTCCGGGTCCGTGCTGGACCAGCGCCGACCGCTCCGACCGCTGACGCGCCCCCGGGTCGGTGCTGGACCAGCGCCGACCGCTGACGCGCCCCCGGGTCGGTGCTAGACCAGCGCCGAGCCGGGGATCGAGCTCGTCACGAGCGAGGAGGCGAGGAACGCGGTGGCGATGCAGAGCACGAACCCGATGACCGGCACGAGGAACGCGCGTCGGCCCACGAGGTAGCGCACGACCGTCACGGCCACGGCGATCAGCGTCAGCGCGGGCGGCCCGATCAGCGCGATCGAGACGCCCCAGTCGATCCGGTCGAAGTCGCAGGCGAAGTTCTGGCCCTCGCACTGCGCGGGGAAGACCGAGAGGATCGCGGCGAGGTAGCCGAGTGCGATCGTGAGCAGGCCGAGGGCGAGGCAGCCGAGGATCGAGAGCACGAGGTCCCAGCGGCGCCGGCGCGGCTTCCCGGCGGCGATGATCTCGCCCACTGAGCGGTAGGCGTCGGACCGGAACTCGTCGTGCGCGGCTCCGGGACGGGCGGTCGCAGGACGGGCGGTCGCAGGGCGTGCCGTCGCGGGTCGGGCGGCGGGGCGGGAGGCGCCGGCCGAGGCGGCCTCGGCCCGCGCGCGCTTCTTCTTCGACGAGGCCATGCTCAGAAGATCATCGGGCGGTCGTCGTCGAGGGTCGTCTCGAGGTCGAGGTCGACCACCACCGGGACGTGGTCGCTCGGGGCGTCGCCCTTGCGCTCGTCGCGGTGGATCGAGGCGCCGGTGACGAGGTCGCCGAACGCGGGGGAGCCGAGCACGAAGTCGATCCTCAGCCCCTCGTTGCGCGGGAAGCGGAGCTGCTTGTAGTCCCAGTAGGTGTAGCCCTCGGGCACGAGCGGGCGGACGACGTCGCGCAGGCCCGCGTCCTCGAAGGCGGCGAAGGCGGCGCGCTCGGGGATCGAGACGTGCGTGGATCCGGGGCCGAGGCTCGGGTCGCCCACGTCGCTGTCGAGCGGCGCGACGTTCCAGTCGCCGACCAGGGCGAGCGGCAGGTCGGGCTCGGCGGCCAGCCACTCGCGGGTGCTCGCCTCGAGGGCCGCGAGCCACTCGAGCTTGTAGAGGTAGTGCGGGTCGTCGACCGCGCGGCCGTTCGGGACGTAGAGGCTCCAGACGCGCACGCCGTCGACCGTGGCGCCGATCGCGCGGGCCTCGAGCGGGTAGGAGCCGTCGGCCGCCGCCTCCTTCGCGAAGCCGGGCATGCCCGGGAAGCCGATCTGCACGTCCTCCATCGGCAGGCGCGAGGCGATGCCGACGCCGTTCCACTGGCTGAGCCCGACCATCTCGAAGTGGTAGCCGGCGTCGGCGAAGGCCTCGTGCGGGAACTGCTCGGGCTTGCACTTGAGCTCCTGCATGGCGAGGACGTCCACGTCCTCGCGCACGAGCCAGTCGACGACGCGGCCGGTGCGGGCCCGGATGGAGTTCACGTTCCAGGTGGCGATGCGCATCCTGGAAGTGTAGGAGCCGCCGCCGACACGTCTCCTGCGCGTCCTCCGCGCGTCCCGGCGGCCGCGGGCCGGGGGAGTCATCCCCTCGGCGGATTGCGGAACCGGTGTCGGTGGTCGATGGTTGTCTAGCGCCGTCCCGACCGGCCGTTCGTCGCGCCGTCCGGACGCCGCCGTCGCCCGCGCCGTGCGGGCCCGACGGGCTCCCCGGCGCTCCGCGCTCCCCAGCCCGGTCCCCTCCCCTCCCGCTCCTGCTCCGCCCCTCCGGAGGACCCATGATCCTGCTCCGCCTCGCCTCCGCCTACGCGAAGCCCTACGCGCGCTGGGTGGCCGCCGTCGTCGTGCTGCAGCTCGTCGCGACGCTCGCCGCGCTCTACCTCCCGAGCCTCAACGCCGAGATCATCGACCAGGGCATCGGCCGCGGCGACACCGACTTCATCTGGGGAACCGGCATGACCATGCTCGGCGTCTGCGTCGTGCAGGTCGCCGCGGCGATCGGAGCCGTCTACTTCGGCGCCCGCACCGCCATGTCCGTCGGCCGCGACCTGCGCCGCGACGTCTACCGCCGCGTCGACTCGCTCAGCGGGCTCGAGGTCGGCGGCTTCGGCACGGCCACCCTGATCACCCGCGGCACGAACGACGTGCAGCAGGTGCAGATGCTCGTGCTGATGACCCTCAACTTCATGGTCTCCGCGCCGATCATGTGCGTCGGCGGCATCGTCTTCGCCCTGCGCGAGGACGCCGGCCTCTCCTGGCTGGTCTGGGTGTCGGTGCCGCTGCTGTTCGTCGTGGTCGGCTTCCTGGTGTTCCTGCTGCTGCCGCTGTTCCGCCTCATGCAGGACCGGATCGACGGGATCAACAGCGTGCTCCGCGAGCAGATCACGGGCATCCGCGTGGTGCGCGCCTTCGTGCGCGAGCCGTTCGAGTCCGAGCGGTACCGCAAGGCCAACGCGGCGATCACCGAGGTGTCGATCAAGGTCGGCAACATCTTCGTGCTGATGTTCCCCGCGATCATGATGATCCTGCACCTGGCCACCGCGGCCGTGCTGTGGTTCGGCGGGCAGCGGGTCGACGCCGGTCAGATGCAGGTGGGCTCGCTCACCGCGTTCCTGCAGTACCTCCTCCAGATCCTCACCGCCGTGATGATGGGCGTCTTCATGGTGATGATGATCCCGCGCGCGGTCGTCTGCGCCGAGCGGATCCAGCAGGTGCTCGACGCCCGCACCAGCCTCACCACACCCGAGGGCGGAGTCCCGACGCCCGCGCGCGGCCGCGTCGAGTTCTCCGGGGTCGTCTTCGGCTACCCGGGCGCCGAGCGCCCCGTGCTCTCGGGCATCGACATCGTCGCGGAGCCGGGCCGCACCACGGCCGTCGTCGGCTCCACCGGCGCCGGCAAGACGACCCTGCTCGGCCTCGTGCCGCGCCTGTTCGACCCGCAGGAGGGCAGCGTCACGATCGACGGCGTGCCCGTCCCCTCCCTCGACCGGGCGCAGCTCGCCGAGGTGATCGGGCTCGTGCCCCAGCGCCCCTACCTCTTCTCGGGGACGATCGCCTCGAACCTGCGCTTCGGCCGCCCCGACGCGACGGACGCCGAGCTGTGGGAGGCGCTGCGCATCGCCCAGGGCGAGGACTTCGTGCGGAGCAAGGAGCACGGGCTCGACGAGCCGGTCTCGCAGGGCGGCACCAACGTCTCCGGCGGGCAGCGCCAGCGGCTCTGCATCGCGCGCGCCCTCGTCGCGAAGCCGCGGGTCTACCTGTTCGACGACTCGTTCTCGGCGCTCGACGTCGCGACCGATGCGCGGCTGCGGGAGTCGCTGGCCGACGCCACCACCGACGCGACCGTGATCATCGTGGCCCAGCGGGTGTCGACCATCCGCCACGCCGACCAGATCGTCGTGCTCGACGCGGGCCGCGTCGTCGGCCGCGGCACGCACGACGAGCTCCTCGAGACGAACGCGACCTACCGCGAGATCGTCGAATCCCAGCTGAGCGTCGAAGGAGTGTCCTGAGATGGCGCGCACACGCGACACCACCGCCCCCGAGGAGACGACCTCCCCCGAGCCCGAGTTCGAGCCCGGCGAGGGCGACGGCGGCATGTTCGGGGACGGGCCGCCCGCCCGCAAGGCGCAGAACTTCTGGCCCTCGGCCAAGCGCCTCTTCTCGCTGCTCGGCCCCGAGCGCGCCCGGATGGTCCTCGTGGTCGCCCTGGTCTCGCTGTCGGTCGTCCTCACCGTCATCGCGCCCAAGATCCTCGGGCAGGCGATGGACACGATCTTCAACGGCGTGATCGGCTCCCAGCTCCCCGCCGGCGTCCCTCTCGAGCAGATCATCGAGCAGCAGCGCGCCTCGGGCAACGGCACCTTCGCCGACATGCTGGCCAAGACCGACATCGTGCCCGGCGCGGGCATCGACTTCGTGGTCCTCGGCCGCCTGATCATCATCGTGCTGCTGATGTACGTCGTCGCGTCGGTGCTCATGTGGGCGCAGGGCTACATCCTCAACGGCCTCGTGATGCGGGTGGTCTTCGACCTCCGCCAGGACATCGAGGCCAAGCTCAACCGCCTCCCGCTGCGCTTCTTCGACACCCGGCAGCGCGGCGACGTGATGTCGCGCGTCACGAACGACGTCGACAACATCCAGACGGCGCTGCAGCAGGCCTTCTCGCAGCTGGTGCAGTCGGTGCTCACCATCATCGGCATCGCCGCGATGATGTTCATCGTCTCGTGGCAGCTCGCGCTGATCGCGCTGATCTCGATCCCGCTCTCGGGCGTGATCGCGGGAGTGATCGGCGCCCGCTCCCAGAAGCTCTTCGCCGCCCAGTGGAAGAACACGGGCGCGCTCAACGGCCACATCGAGGAGACCTTCTCCGGGCTCGAGATCGTCCGCGCCTTCGGCCGCGACCGCGAGATGCTCGAGGAGTTCGACCGCCGCAACGACAGCCTCTACACCGCCTCGTTCGGCGCCCAGTTCGTCTCGGGCATGATCATGCCCGCGATGACCTTCGTCTCCTACCTCTCCTACGTGCTCATCGCCGTGGTCGGCGGCCTGCGGGTCGCCTCCGGTCAGCTGACGCTCGGCGACGCGACCGCGTTCATCCAGTACTCGCGCGAGTTCACGCAGCCGGTGACCCAGCTGGCGAGCATGGCGAACATGCTGCAGTCCGGCGTCGCCTCGGCCGAGCGCACGTTCGAGCTGCTCGACGCCGAGGAGCAGGAGCCGGAGACGGCGACCGCGTCGCTCCCGCAGCGCACCGACGGCCACGTGGAGTTCGAGGGCGTCTCGTTCTCGTACGACCCGGAGCAGCCGCTGATCGAGGACCTGACCTTCTCGGCGCAGCCCGGGCAGACGGTCGCCATCGTCGGTCCGACCGGGGCGGGCAAGACCACGCTGGTCAACCTGGTCATGCGCTTCTACGAGCTCACCGGAGGGCGCATCCTGCTCGACGGCGTCGACATCACGAGCCTCGCGCGCGGCGATCTGCGCTCGCGCGTGGGCATGGTGCTGCAGGACGCGTGGCTCTTCCAGGGCACCATCCGCGAGAACATCCGCTACGGGCGGTTGGACGCGACCGACGAGGAGATCGTCGACGCGGCGAAGGCCACCATGGTCGACCGCTTCGTGCGCCAGCTGCCCGACGGCTACGACACGGTGCTGGACGCCGACGGCGGCAGCGTCTCGGCCGGCGAGCGGCAGCTGATCACGATCGCGCGCGCGTTCCTCGCGAACCCGTCGCTGCTGATCCTCGACGAGGCCACCTCCTCGGTCGACACCCGCACGGAGCTGCTCGTGCAGCATGCGATGAACGCGCTCCGCACCGACCGGACCTCGTTCGTCATCGCGCACCGGCTCTCCACGATCCGCGACGCCGACACCATCCTGGTGATGGAGTCGGGCCGGATCGTCGAGCAGGGCGCGCACGAGGCGCTCCTGAAGCAGCGCGGTGCCTACTACGAGCTCTACATGACACAGTTCCGCGGAGGGGGCGACGAGGCGGGCGAGCACGCCGCAGCGGGCGCGCTCCCGAGCGGGGGAGGGGTCGCCCCGTAGAGTAGGCGCGTGACCGACGCACGCCAGCAGCTCATCGAGTACATCGGCTCCGACGCCGTCTTCCACGGGGACTTCACCCTCACCAGCGGCAAGAAGGCGTCGTACTACGTCGACCTCCGCCGCGTGAGCCTCGACCACCGCGTCGCACCGCTGATCGGGCAGGTCATGCTCGACCTCATCGCGCCCATCGAGCGCGTCGACGCCGTCGGCGGCCTCACCATGGGAGCCGACCCGATCGCCGCCGCGATCCTCCACCAGGGCGCCGCCCGCGGTCTCGCCTACGACGCGTTCGTCGTGCGCAAGGAGCCCAAGGACCACGGCCGCGGCCGGCAGGTCGAGGGCCCCGACCTCGAGGGCAAGCGCGTCGTCGTCGTCGAGGACACGTCCACCACCGGCGGCTCGCCGCTGAAGGCGATCGAGGCCCTGCTCGAGGTCGGCGCCGAGATCGCAGGAGTCGCCGTCGTCGTCGACCGCGCGACCGGTGCCCGCGAGATCATCGAGGACGCCGGCTACCCGTACTTCGCCGCGATCGGTCTGGCCGACCTCGGCCTGAGCTGATGGTCGACGAGGGGGGACGCGGCGGGGGCCCGGGAGGCAGCGAGCACCCGGAGCCGGAGCGCCGCGGGTCCGAGGGCCGCGAGCCGGAGGGCCGCGAGCCCGAGCCTGCCGGATCGGAGACCTCCGAGCCGGAGCGACCCGAGCCGGAGCGACCCGAGCCGGAGCGTCCCGTCGGCAGCAGCGAGTGGCTGCTGCAGCAGCTCAGCGGCGGCCGCCTGAAGAGCATCTTCGATTCGCCCCGCCCCGTCCCTCCCGTGGAGGAGTCGCGCGCGGAGCGGACGTCCGGTCCTGCTGAGTCCGCAGCCGACGAGGCCCACGCGTCAGCGGAGGAGCGGAGCGTTGCGAGCGAGTCGGCCTCCTCCGCCGACGCGGCCGGACCGTCTTCGAGCGACCGCGACTCCGACACTGCGCCGCGCCGTGCCCCTGCCGCTCCGGTCGGCCTGTGGCCGGGGGAGCCCGTGCTGAGCGCGACGCCCGCCGCCGAGGAGGCCGACGGCGACCTCCCGAACCCCGCGGACGACTCCGCTCGGGTGGAGGAGCAGGACGCCGACGCCGACCGCGGAACGGTCGTGGAGCCGGAGCGCTCCTCCGACCGCGACGGCGTCTCCGCCGAGGGACGGAGCTCTCCGGGCGACGACACGGGAGTCTCCGACACGGGAGCCCGCGCCATGGGAGTGCACGAGGCGGGTGCCCGCGAGGCGAGTGCCCGCGAGACGGGTGCCCGCGAGACGGGTGTCCGCGAGGCGGGTGCCGGTGGGACGACTGCCCGCGAGACGAGTGCCTCCGACGAGGACGACTCCGACGAGGACGCCTTCGACGCGTTCTTCGCCCCCCTCCGCGACGACAACGCCGACGGCTCCGGCTCCGACGCCTCCACCGATGCCGGCCGCACCGAGGTGCACCGCCGCGGGGCGGACTCCGTGCGCCCGGTCCTGCCGCACACCGACCCTCCCGCCGACCTGCCGACCGCCCCCGCCGGACTGCGCAGCGCGCACCGGCCGGACGACGAGCCCGATGCCGGATCCTCGACCGACGTCGACCCGGCGGGCCGCTCCGGCGTCCCCTCCCCCGCCGACGGACGCCCGGTCGGCGCCACCCCGCCGACTCCGCGCGAGCCGACTCCGCCCGCCGTCTACGAGTGGCCCGACCCGCGCGGGGACTGGGACCAGCCGCCCGTGTGGGAGCAGGTCGTCGCTCCGCAGGACGAGCCCGACGAGGACGGCGGCGACGAGGAGCTGTGGCGCGAGACCGCCGGCGCCTACTCGTGGAACCTCGAGCCGGCCGCCGAGCCCGCCGACCGCGCCGCGCCCGCGCCCTTCCGCACCGCTCCCGCGGCCGCCCACGTCAACGCCGCTCCGCCACGGAAGCGCCGCTCCGCCCGGTCCCGACCCGAGAGCCGCGAGCGCGACTCGGCGCCCGCCGGAGCGCCCGCATGGCGCACGCTCAGCCGACGCCGGCTCCTGATCGGCCTGATCGCTGCGGGTGCGGTGATCCTCCTCGCCGGGCTCTTCGCGATCGGCATCGCCGTCGGGAGCGCCGGCGGCCGGGCCGAGCCGCAGGCCGCCCCGGTCGTCAGCGAGACGCCCACGGCGGAGCCGACCCCCTCGCCCACGCCGACCGCGACCCTTCCTACCGTCGGACCGCTGCCCGTCGGCACCTGGGCCTGGAGCGCGCTCCTCGGCGGCGAGTGCGTCGAGCCCTTCGACTCCGTCTGGGCGGAGGAGTTCACCGTCGTGGACTGCGCGGGAGCTCACTCCGCCCAGCTCGTCGCCACCGCGGAGCTGACAGACGCGGCGTTCCCCGGCCAGGACGCCCTGGCCGTCACCGTCTCCTCGCTCTGCCAGGCGCAGGGCGTCGTGGACGTCGCCGCGGCCGAGACCTACGGCGACGTGCAGGTCGCCGGTGCGTTCCCCGTCACACAGGAGCAGTGGGACGCGGGCGAGCGCAGCTACTACTGCTTCGTCGACCGGGCGGGCGGCGGCGAGCTGACCGGCTCCCTCGCCGGCACTCCCGCGGCCTGACGCGCGCCGTCGCTCGGGCCTCGGAGGATGCCGCCGGGCACCGGCCCGGTGCACCCGGCCGAGCCGCGGAGCGCCCAGTAGGATCGCTCGTCGTGCAGGAGAACGAGGCGACCCCCGCGACCGGACCCACCGCCTCCGTGGAGCTCACCACGAACGGCGTCGGCCCCTGGCAGGGGGAGTGGCCCGAGGACGACCGCCTCGACCCGGAGCTGCTGGAGCGCGGCGACGCGCGCAACGTGGTCGACCGCTTCCGCTACTGGCGGATGGACGCGATCGTCGCGGAGCTCGACCGCACGCGGCACCCGTTCCACGTCGCGATCGAGAACTGGCAGCACGACATGAACATCGGCTCGATCGTCCGCAGCGCCAATGCGTTCGGCGCGGAAGGCGTCCACATCGTCGGCCGGCGGCGCTGGAACAAGCGCGGCGCGATGGTCACCGACCGCTACCAGCACGTCCAGCACCACGAGACGGTGGCCGACCTCGTGCAGTGGGCCGGGGAGGCGGACGTGCCCCTCCTCGCCGTCGACAACGTCCCCGGCTGCGTTCCGCTCGAGACCTACCGGCTCCCCGAGCGCTGCCTCCTGCTGTTCGGGCAGGAGGGACCCGGCCTCTCGGAGGAGGCGATCGCCGCCTCGGAGGCCGTGCTCGAGATCACGCAGTTCGGCTCGACCCGGTCGATCAACGCCTCGGCGGCGGCAGCCGTCGCGATGCACGCCTGGGTGCTGCAGCACGTCCGCTTCTGACCCCCCGCGAGCCGCGGTGCCGTGTCAGGAACCGGCGCCCGGCCCGCTGCCGGGCCGCCGGGACTCAGACCGCTGAATCCGGCGGGAACTCCGACTCCAGCGGCTCCGACGACAGGAGCTCGTGCACCCCGCTCAGCACCTCGTCCGGGCGGAACGGATAGCGCTCGATCTCGGCCTCGTCGCTGATCCCCGTCAGCACCAGCACGGTGTGCAGGCCCGCCTCGATGCCCGCGACGATGTCGGTGTCCATCCGGTCGCCGATCATCCCGGTGTTCTCGCTGTGCGCGCCGATCTTGTTCATCGCCGAGCGGAACATCATCGGATTCGGCTTGCCGACGACGTACGGATCCTTGCCCGTCGCCTTCGTGATGAGCGCCGCGATCGCCCCCGTCGCCGGGAGCACGCCCTCGGCGCTCGGCCCCGTCGCATCGGGATTGGTGACGATGAAGCGCGCACCCGCGACGATCAGGCGGATCGCCTTCGTGATCGCCTCGAAGCTGTAATTGCGGGTCTCGCCCACGACCACGTAGTCCGGCGCCGTCTCCGTCATGATGAAGCCCGCCTCGTGCAGCGCGGTGGTGATCCCCGCCTCGCCGATCACGAACGCGCTCCCGCCCGGCTTCTGCGACGCGCAGAAGTCCGCCGTCGCCAGAGCGCTCGTCCAGATCCGCTCCTCCGGCACGTGCAGCCCCGACCCGCGCAGCCGCGCCGCCAGATCCCGCGGCGTGAAGATCGAGTTGTTCGTCAGCACCAGGAACGGCGTGCCCGAATCGGTCCACTCCTGGATCAGCTCGGGCGCGCCGGGGAGCGCCTTGTTCTCGTGCACCAGCACGCCGTCCATGTCCGTGAGCCAGGCCTCGACTTCACTGCGGTTCGTCGCCATGGGTCGATGCTATCGGCGGCACCCCCGCGCACGACGGCGACGACCGGCGAACCGCCCGGCTCCCTCCGCTGACGCCCCTGTGGAGGGACGACCGCCGTGCGCCGGACGGCCGGACCCCGGACCCGCACAGCCGCGAGCGGGATAGCCTGGGAGGCATGAGTGGCGAGAACCTGCTGGGCCCCGAACCGACCCTCCTCCCCGACGAGCCCGCGGTCACCGCGGCCCTCGCGAAGCACGCGAACCCGGGAGCCGTCGAATTCGCCGCCCTCGCCGCCGCCCACCCGCGCTCCCCGCTGGCCTGGGCACTGCTCGCCGACAGCGTCTGGGGCATCGACGCGGCCCTCCCCTCCTACGCCTACGCCCGCGTCGGCTACCACCGCGGCCTCGACCTCCTCCGCGGAGCCGGCTGGCGCGGCCAGGGCCCCATCCCCTGGCGCCACGGACCCAACCGCGGATTCCTGCTCTCCCTCTACGCCCTCCGCCGCGCCGCCGACTCCCTCGGCGAGACCGAGGAGGTCACCCGCCTCACCCAGTTCCTCCAGCAGGCCGACCCGATCGCCATCGAGGAGATCGAGCGGTACCACGAGGACGCGTTACCCCCTACCGCCGCCATCATCATCCTCGGCAACGACTAGGCGGCG
>NZ_PSWN01000031.1:0-29747 GCF_002932815.1 Rathayibacter sp. AY1B4
TCCATGTACTCGACCAGCGTCGAGCCGTAGGACAGCTCGCCGGTCACCAGCTGCGTCTTCGTCTCGAGGACGTGGATGTGGCACTCCGCCCCGTCCCACCCCGCACCACGAACGGAACCGCCATGCCCCTCTTCCTCTCCGACGCCGCCGTGATCACCATGGACCCGGTCTCGGGCGCCGTCCCGATCACGGCGAGCATCCGCATCGTCGACGAGCTGATCGTCGGGATCGGCCCGGG
This sequence comes from Rathayibacter sp. AY1B4, assembly GCF_002932815.1. Classification (NCBI taxonomy): domain Bacteria; kingdom Bacillati; phylum Actinomycetota; class Actinomycetes; order Micrococcales; family Microbacteriaceae; genus Rathayibacter; species Rathayibacter sp. AY1B4. The sequence goes on from NZ_PSWN01000031.1 coordinate 239, forward strand.
CCTCGTCCCCGAGCCGGGCGACGAGGTGATCGACGGGCGCGACCGCCTGGTCCTCCCCGGCTTCGTCAACGCCCACACCCACTCGTGGGAGTACCTCTACAAGGGCCGCTACGACAACCTGCCGCTCGAGCTGTGGATGCTGCTGTCGTACCCGATCCTCGGGAACAGCCGCGTCGCTCCGGATCTGGTGCGGCTGCGCTCGTCGCTCTTCGCCCTCGAATCGCTGAAGGCCGGGGTGACGACCCTGGTCGACGACGTGCTCGAGAACCCGGACCAGGACGCGGAGCAGCTCGCCGCGGTCTTCGACGCGTACGACGAGATCGGAGTCCGCGCCAACATCTCGGGCCACGTGATCAGCAGGCCCTTCCACGAGACGATGCCGTTCCTCGAGGAGTACGTGCCGGCGGAGATCCTCGATCAGGCGCGGTCGGCGTCGCGCCCGACGACGGAGGGCTACCTCGCCTTCAGCCGCGAGGCGTTCGCGACCCAGCACGGGAGGGGAGGCGGGCGGCTGCGCTACATGGTCGCCCCGTCCGCTCCTCAGCGCTGCGGACCCGAGCTGCTCGTGGGGGCGACCGAGCTGGCGCTCGAGCACGGGGCGGAGTGCCACATCCACGTCCTCGAGACGAAGACGCAGCTGGTGACCGGCGAGCTGTCCTACGGCTCGACGCTGGTCGAGTACATGGATCGGATCGGCGCGCTCTCCCCGAACACGACCTTCGCCCACGGGATCTGGCTCACCGACTCCGACATGGAGCGGATCGCCGCCGCCGGCACGTCCGTCTCGCACAACCCGATCTCGAACCTCAAGCTCGGCTCGGGCATCGCCCCGTGGCGCGCGCTGCACGACGCGGGCGTGAACCTCGGCCTCGGCACCGACGGCTGCTCGAGCAGCGACTCTCCGCGCATGCTCGACGTCGTGAAGGCCGCGGCGCTCCTGCACAAGGTCACGGATCCGGACATCGCCACCTGGCCGACCGTGTCCGAGGTGCTCACGGCCGGCACGATCGGAGGCGCGCGCAGCGCCGTGCTCGACGACGTCACCGGCAGCATCGAGGTCGGCAAGCAGGCCGACCTCGTCGTCTACGACCTCGAGACGCTGAACTTCACCCCGCGCCAGCGGCTCGAGAACCAGCTGGTCTACTCCGAGAACGGCTCGTCGATCGACACCGTGATCGTCGCGGGCCGGGTCGTCGTCTCGAAGGGCGTCTCGACCACCGTCGACGAGGCGGCCCTCCGCGGGGATCTCGCCGCGCAGCTGGGGGAGATCGTGGCCTGGCAGGACTCGCTGGACCGGACGAACGGCGTGCTCACCGAGCCGTTCCGGCGGATGTACGAGCGGGCGATGCGGCACGACACCCCCGTCGACCGCTTCAGCGGCCGCCGGCTGGTCTGAGGGCGGGCCGCCTCCCGGCGGACGCTCGGACGACTCCCGGCTCGGCACCCGGACGGGCGGGGGCGCGGCTCCAGTAGGTTGCGCACATGACGTGGCGAGCAGGAGCGGCGGCGGTGCTCGTCCTCGCGCTCGCCGGGTGCACCGCGCCGACCGACCCCGGGCCGACGACCGGGCCCACGACCGCCCCCGTCTCCGGGCCGGTGGTCGGCGGCTACGGCGACCTGCACGTCGCGCCCGACGGGTCGATGATGTTCTGCTACTCCGACCCCGACCCGGGATTCACGGGCGTCTGGCGCGAGTGCCAGGACGGGATCCGCGCCGTGAACGTCGACCCGGCCGCGATCGACGCGACCCTAGGGGAGACGGCGACGGCCGATCCGGGCGGGCACCGCTGGGTCGGCGCGGCGGCCGGGAAGCGCACCGCCGAGGACGGCACCGACGTCTACACCGTCTTCCTCGCGGGGACGCGCACGGACGACGCCTTCACCGTGACGGCGGTCGGCGAGGGCTCCTACCGCGTGCCGTCCGAGTACCAGGAGCTGCAGCCGGGAGTGCCGGGCGGGTTCCTGGTCCGGCTCGAGCCGATCGGCTGAGCGGGGGCGCCGGCGCGGGCGGAGGAGCCGAGCGGGGTGCAGCGGCCGGGAGGGGCGGAGCCGGCGGACTCGCGCACCCCCCGCCCGACCCTCACAGCGGGCGCGGCCGGTACCGCTCGATCAGCGCGTCGAACAGGCCGTTCATCCGCTCGTCGACCACGCGGCGCGACTCGTCGGCGTCGTACCACTCCACGATCTCGCGGGCGCCGTCGCTGAAGCGCACCGAGGGGGAGTAGGCCGGGACGAGGCGGCGGATCTTCGCGTTGTCGAACACCATCGAGTGCGCCTTGTCGCCGATGATCCCGGCACCGAGCTCGGGGTCGGCCGCGGCGATCGCGTCGGAGGCGACGTGCACGAGGCGCGGCTCGACTCCGGCCGCCGCGGCGAGGTCGCGGTGGATCTCGTCCCAGGTCGGCGTCTCGTCGCCGGTGATGTGGAACGCCTCGCCGATCGCGGCGGAGGCGCCGAGAAGACCGACGAGGCCGACAGCGACGTCGCCGGCGTGCGTGAGCGTCCAGAGCGAGGTGCCGTCGCCGAGGACGACCACCTCCTGGCCGCGGCGCATCCGGTCGACGACGGTCCAGCCTCCGTCGACGGGCAGCGCGGTGCGGTCGTAGGTGTGCGAGGGGCGGACGATCGTGACCGGGAAGCCGCTCGCGCGGTACTCGGCCACGAGCAGGTCCTCGCACGCGATCTTGTCGCGGGAGTACTGCCAGTAGGGGTTCCGGAGCGGAGTCGACTCGGTGACCGGGAGGCTGCGCGGCGGCTTCTGGTAGGCCGAGGCCGAGCTGATGAAGACGTACTGGCCCGTGCGGCCGGAGAACAGGTCGATGTCCTGCTGCACGTGCTCGGGCGTGAAGGCGACGAAGTCGATCACGGCGTCGAAGCTCCGGTCGCCGAGGGCGGCGGTGACGGAGTCGCGGTCGCGACCGTCGGCCTGCACCTCGCGGACGCCCTCGGGCAGCGGGCGGAGCGACGTCCGCCCCCGGTTCAGCACGGTCACGTCGTGGCCGAGCCGCAGCGCCTCGCGGACGCAGGCGGCGCTGATGATGCCCGTCCCGCCGATGAACAGCACGCTGAGCGACATGGATCCTCCTCCGGCGGCGCCCGCGGCGGACGCCTCCCGATCCGATTCCCCCACATCGGGGCGCCGCGCGCGAGGCCCTTGACCCGGCTACCGCTCGACGGGACGCCGTTGCTCGTCCTCCGGCTCGGGGGCGAGCAGCGCCTCCGGAGCGGCCGCAGCGGTCGGCACGTCGGGTGCCGTCCGCTGCTCGAGGGAGCGCCCCCAGGCCGTGCCCGCGAGGATCAGCGCGATGCCGAGGAAGCCGACCGGCGCGATCGGGTCGCGGGCGAGCGCGACTCCGACGACCGCGGCCCACACCGGCTCGGTGCCCAGCAGGAGGCTGACGCGGGAGGGGGAGGTGCGGCGGACCGCCCACGTCTGCACGAGGAAGCCGAAGACGGTGCAGACCAGGACGAGGTAGAGGAACAGGCCGGAGCCCACGGGGTCGAGCCCCGCGACGTACTCGGGGATCGGCACGCCGACGACGAGCGACGCGGCGCTGAAGACGACGGCGCAGGTGCCGAGCTGCACCGTGGTCAGGCGGAGGGAGTCCATCGGCGCCCGCGCCGAGAGGCGGTGCATCGACGTGACGTGCACGGCCCGCACGACGGCGGCGCCGAGGATCAGCAGGTCGCCGGGGGAGAGCGGGCGGAGGGCGCCGTTGCCCGCGAGCAGCGCGACTCCGACGACCGCGACGAGGCATGCGAGCAGGAAGCGGCCCGGGAGGCGGCGCTTCGAGACGGCGGAGTCGAGGATCGGCGTGATCACGATCGTCAGGCTGATGATGAGGCCCGCGTTGGTGGCGGAGGTGCCGGCGATGCCGTAGGTCTCGAGCGCGAAGATCGTCGCGAGCAGCGCCCCGATGGTCACGCCGACCCGCCACTCCGCCGCGGTGATCCGGTGCCGCCGCGCCGCGACGATCACGGCCAGGCACAGGGCGGCGAGGGTCATCCGCGAGCCGAGCAGCGCCATCACGCTGGAGTCGGTGACGAGCTCCTTCGCCGCGAAGTAGGTGGAGCCCCAGGAGGCGGCGACCACGAGCAGGAGGAGGTCGACCCGGAAGCGGGAGAGGAGAGCGCGCACGGCTCATCGTGGTGGCACGGAGACCCGCAGGACAAGACTGCATCTTCTGCGCCGACGCGTAAGTTGGAACTCATGGAACTCGGACAGCTCAGGGCTCTGCGGGAGCTCGGCGAGCGCGGGAGCATCGCCGCCGTCGCCGCCGCGATGCGGGTGTCCCCCTCCTCCGTCTCGCAGCAGATCAGCGCGCTGCAGCGCCGCACGCCGACGGCGCTGACCTTCCGCGACGGGCGCCGGACCGCGCTGACCCCCGCCGGCCGCGCTCTCGCGGCCGCCGTGGTCGAGGTGGAGGTGGCGCTCGAGCGCGCGGCCCGGGCGGTCGCGGACTTCGAGGGGGAGCCGAGCGGCACGGTCTCGGTCGCCGCGTTCCACAGCGCGGGGCTGGCGATGTTCGGCCCGCTGCTGGAGGCGCTGCGCGCACCGGGTCGGCCGGGCGTCGCGCTCGCCGACTTCGACGTGGCGCAGAGCGCCTTCGCCGGGCTGACCGCGGATCACGACCTGGTCGTCGCGCACCGGCTCGCCGGCAGCGCCGAGTGGCCCGGGACCGTGCGCTCCACGCCCCTCCTCTTCGAGCCGCTCGACCTCGCGCTGCGGCGCGACCATCCGCTCGCCGCGAAGGACGTCGTCCGCCCCGCCGACCTCCGCGACGAGGAGTGGGTCGCGGTGCACGAGGGCTTCCCCCTGAAGCGGGCGATCGACGCCATCGCGGTCCTCGCGGGCGGCGACGCGCGCATCCCGCACCGGATCAACGACTTCCTGGTCGCGGCGGCGGTCGTGTCGGCGGGCGACGGCGTCGCGCTGCTGCCGCGGTACACGACCGACCTGCGGCGCACGCCGGAGGTGGTGCTGCGGCCGCTCGGGATCCCGGGGCTCGGCCGCCACATCGACTGCCTCGCCCGACCCGAGACGCTGGAGCGCTCGGCCGTGCGGGCCGTGCTCGAGCAGCTGACCGGGATCGCCGCGGGGCTCGCCGCCGCGCCGTAGCATCGTGCCGTGCACCGCCTGATCGAGACCACGGCCGGAGACCCGGCAGCCACGGACCTCTTCGCCCTGCAGGAGGCCGACCTCCTCGCCCGCTACGGCGGCGACGACACCGGTCCGCGTCCGCCCGCCGACGCTCCGACCCTGCTGCTCGAGGTCGACGGCGGGCTCGTCGGCTGCGTGGCGCTCGCGGTCGAGGACGGGATCGGCGAGATCAAGCGGATGTTCGTGGTGAGCGCCGCGCGGGGCCGCGGGCTCAGCCGGGTGCTGCTCGCCGGCGTCGAGCGGCTGGCGGCCCGCGAGGGCGTGGAGCTGCTCCGACTGGTCACCGGCACGGAGCAGCCGGAGGCGATGGCGCTCTACGCGAGCGCCGGCTACGACCCGATCGCGGGCTACGGCTACTGGGGCGACGAGCCGAGCGCGCGCTGCTACGCGAAGCGGCTCGACCGCGAGGCGCTGCTCGCCGACGCGGGCTGACGCCGGGCTGGCGCTGGGCTGATGCCGGGCTGGCCGTTCGGCCGTCGGGGCGTGACGCCGGGTTGACGCCGGGCTGCCCGTTCGGCCGTCGCGGGCCGGCGCCGGACTGACGTCGGGTTCTGCGCTCGCCCGTCGCGGGCTCTCCGGGCCGCTCTGTCCGGGGTGCTCGCGAGTCGGGCCGCCCGCTCGGAGCTTCCGTATCGGCGAGTCCGACGGGGCATCTGCGACGTCGTGCACGACTGGTCGGCGCTGCGGAGAAGTCGCTGAGGATGAGGCGCGGGGGGCGCGGCGCGCCGCCTCAGGGCAGGTTCGCGCCAGAGCGGCCTCGAGCGGCGTGCCCCGTCGCGGAGCAGGCGACTCTGTCGGAGCGGCACGGGCATCCTCCCGCGCCTCTCACCCGACTCTGCCCCCGATACCCAGGGGTGCACGATGACAGAAGGACTCCGATGCAGAACGAAGACACCAGCACGCCGACCGGCGCCCCCGATCGTCTGACCCAGCGCCGAACCGTGGTGAAGGGCGCCGCATGGGCGATTCCTGTTGTGGCCGCCTCGATCGCCGCTCCGATGGCGTCGGCCTCAACCGCCCCCCAGTGCGCCCTGCAGGACGCGCAGCGCATCGACGCCACCTCGACCACCGCGCTCGCGGCTCGGACGATCCCCGTGCCCGCGGGAACCCAGTGGGTCCGCTTCACGGCGGTCGGCGGAGACGGCGGCGGCGTCCGCACCGGGTCGGACGTCACCAGCGCCGGTGCGCGGGTGACGGGCACCATCCCCGTCGACGCGCTCGGCGGAGCGTCCGAGATCGTCATCACCGCGGGCTCGGGCGGCAGCAACCAGGCCGGCGGCCGGGGGCTCGGCAACGGCGGGGCTCCGGGCACTCCGGGCTACATCGGCTCCGGAGGAGGGGGCGGGGCCAGCGGGATCACCGCCGCGGGCTCCCTGCTCGTCATCGCGGGCGGCGGCGGCGGTAGCGCAGCCGGCTTCACCTCGAACGACTTCACCCGGTCCGCCCGCGTCGGGCCGAACGCGGGGTCCGGCGGTCCCGTCGGCGGCTCCGGCTACGAGAGCGCCGTCTCGCGCGCGGACAGCAGCACCGGCTCCACGGAGCAGGCCCCGAGCACCGGCGGAAGCCAGACCGGGCCGGGGCAGCCCGGTGTGACGACGGTCAACGTGACCGAGACGGTTCTCGGCAGCCCGGGCTCCGGGCGCGACGGCGGTGCCGGCGCAGCCAGGACGAACGCGAGCCGCCAGGTGACCTACGCGTCCGGTGGTGGCGGCGGCGGCTACTTCGGCGGTGCCGGCGGCGGCACCTCCCTGTGGGTGCGCGGTGGCGGCTCCTACGCGGCCAACGCGTCGACGGGCGCAGGAGGCAGCAGCTTCGCCGCGTCCGGCGTGACCGTCGAGAACTCCGACGTCGACACCCGTTCGCAGACGATGGGCTACGTGGAGGTCGCCTTCTTCGTCTGCGAGTAGCGCCTGCCCGAAGGCCAGGTGAGCCTCCGTGGTCGCCCGCTCCGGCGTGCGACCACGGAGGCTCGTCGTCGTCACCGTCCGCTCCACGTCGTCCCCGTCCTCCTGATGTCCCATCACCATATCAGTATGGGGCGGGAGGCGCCAGACCTCACTCCTCCTGCGGCTCCGCGCCGTCGTGCTGCAGGCGCACCAGGACGCGGCGGAGGTGCATCGCCGCGAGGACGCCGGGCCCGAGGGTCCGGGAGGTCGCGGCGGTCCGCTCATCGACGACCTGCACGAGGTGCCGGATCGCGCGGGCCGCGCCCCCGATCGCCCGGTGCGCGGCGGGGGAGCCGGCGTCGTCGCGGTCGATCGCGTCGGCGACCGCCCGGCAGGCCTCGCTCAGCGGCGGGCCGAGCGCCGGATCGAACGGGAGCGCGCCCGGCCGCTCCCAGATGGTGTCCGCGAGGGCGCCGCTCAGATCGCGGACGTGGAAGAGGATCGCGTCGAGCGTCTCGAGGCGGAGGTGGTCGGGTCGGGAGTCGCGCCGGTGCAGCAGCGCGCGCGGGTTGCCCTTGCGGCTCTCGTCCGCGTCCGCGAGGGCCGCGCGGACCTCCACCGCCGTCCGGGCCAGCTCCTCGCCGTTGCGCGCCCACGCCTCGTGCTCGGGCGGCCACGTCTCCTCGAGCGCGGCAGCCAGCTGGCGCAGGTGCTCCGCGAGCTCGCGCTGGAACGCGTCCACCCGGGCGGACGCCGCCTCGACAGTGAGCCCGGGGGCGACGACCACGTTCACCAGCAGCCCCACCACTACGCCCACCGCCATCTGCACGAGGTAGCCGAGGGAGTAGTCCTCGGCGTCGGCCCCGCCGATGATCAGCACGAAGAGGGCCGCCATCGGCACGTACTCGCGGCCCGCGCCGAACCACCCCGTCCCCGAGAGGACCACGCCGATCCCGACGACGAGCGGGATCGTCCACCAGGTCGGGCCGACGGTGACCACCACGAGGGCGGCGAGCCCGATCCCCGCCGCCAGGCCGAGCAGGGTCTGCAGTCCGGTGCGGACCGAGCCCATCAGGGTCGGGTACATGCTCACGAGGGCGCCGAGCGGCGCGTAGTACGGGTACTGCTCCGCGACTCCGGGAGCGAGCGGCGCGACGGCCCAGGCGATGCCGACCGCCAGCGCCGTCTTGAGAGCGAGCATCAGGCGCGAGCCGGTGACCGCCTCCCGCCAGGCGAGGGCGGCGCGGGACGTCCGGGTGCGGGGCATCCCGGCACCCTAGGCGAGGGGCGTGGGCCGTCTCTCCCCTCTTGACAGCGGCGGCGGAGGTGCGGAGTGGCGGCAGAGGAGGGCCGAGGACGGCGGCTCGGGACGGCAGTGCTGGTCACAACTCAGGACGAACGTCCGATCCGGCCCTCCTGATCCGCGCCGTTCCGCGGGGCACCGCGGATCCTTCCTCCGTTGCGAACGCGACCGCGGGGACCGCAGGCGCCGTGAGCCGATGCCACGCCTCTGACGGGGGCCGTTGAGTTTGCGCAACGGCCCTGTTACCGTGAACAAACCGTGCGGCCGGTGGCGTCGGAGACCTCGAGGTGGAGGTCGCGCCGGATCCTGCGAGGCACGGCCAGTTCTTCTCCGAGGTCCACCGGGCCTCTCTCCGCGGCGCCCTCCGGCGCGTCTCCGGAGCCCCTCCGCCCCCGGGGGCGCGCCGCTCACGGTGCGCCTCCGGGCCCCACGCCGCCCTGACGATGGAGTCACGATGACGACCGCACCGACGCCCGCCGACGCCGGGCGCCCCCGATCCGCAGGGCTCCGGCGCCGCCTCACGGCCGGGCTGCTGATCCTGCTCGCCGCGGTGGTGGCACTGCCCTTCACCGCCGCCTCCCCGGCCGTCGCCCTCGGCGAGCCGACCTTCACCAACCCGATCGCTCCGGACACCGCCGACCCCACGATCGAGTTCCACGACGGCAACTACTACATGGTCGCGACGACGTGGGACAACCGTGTCGTGATGCGGAAGGCGCCCACCCTCGCGGCACTCGGCACCACCGCCCCGACCACCGTCTACACCGACACGAACCCCGGCCGGAACGCCAACATGTGGGCGCCCGAGCTGCAGCGGCTCCAGGGCCCGAACGGCTGGCGCTGGTACCTCATGTACACGATGGGGACCGCGGCGAACTTCGACGGCCAGCACCTGCAGGTGATCGAGAGCGCCGGGGACGACCCGATGGGCCCGTACACCTACAAGGGCCGCCCCGTGCCGACCGACCGGTGGAACATCGACGGCGCGTACCTGGAGCTGAACGGCGAGCTGTTCATGACCTGGTCCGAGTTCCAGCCCGGGAACGGCCTCCAGAGCAACTACATCGCCCGGATGTCGGACCCGTGGACCGCGACCAGCACCGGCACCGTCCTCTCGGAGCCGGTCGAGCCGTGGGAGACCATCGGCATGCCCGTCAACGAGGGACCGATCCCGCTGCAGAAGGACGGCCGCACCTGGATCGTCTACTCGGCGAGCTTCTGCGGCACCGAGGACTACCAGCTGGGCACACTCGAGTACGACGGCACCGGCGACCCGGTGCTCGCCTCCTCCTGGACCAAGAGCGACGGACCTGTCTTCTCGAAGGCGAACGGCGAGTACGGCACCGGCCACAACGACTTCTTCGACTCGCCCGACGGCACCGAGACCTGGAACCTGTACCACGCGAACCCCGGCCCGAACGACGGCTGCAGCCGCCAGCGCTCGGCCCGCGCGCACATCGTGGAGTGGACGGCGACCGGTGAGCCCGACTTCGGCGCTCCGCTCGGCACCGCGGCCCGCATCCCCGTCCCCAGCGGCGAGAACGCGCCGATCACCGCTCGCGTCGAGGGCGCCCCGTGGCAGCTCGTCAGCCGCAGCACCGGCCTCTGCGCCACCGTCTCCTCCGCGCAGAGCGGCGACGGCGCAGGCGTCGTGCAGGGCTCCTGCTCGACCCCGCGCGCGAACTGGATGCTCGACGCCACCGGCGAGGGCACCCTCCGCGTGATGAACGCCTCGAGCGGCAAGGCGCTCGGACCGGTCGGCTGCGCCACCGGAACCGCCGGGCTCCAGCAGTCCGCATGGCTCACCACGAGCTGCCAGCAGTGGACGGTCGCCCCGGCCACCGGCGGCTACTCGACCCTGACGAACCGCACCAGCGGCAAGCTGCTGGAGGCGTCCGGCCCGACCGTCCGCCAGGCGGCCGCCACCTCCGCCGCGGCTCAGGAGTGGGTGCTGCGCCCCGCCGGACCCGTCGCCGTCACATCCTTCGTCACCGGCAAGTCCTTCGACCTGCCGAACTGCTCCACGGCCGACGGCGCCCTGCTCCAGCAGCAGGACTGGCTCGGCTCGCCCTGCCAGCGCGTCACCTTCGGCTCCGCCGCCGACGGCGCGCTCGAGATGCACCCCGTCTCGGCCGCCGCCAAGTGCCTCGCGGTCACCGGGGGCTCCACCGCCGACGGCGCGACCGTCACCCAGGGCGCGTGCGGCGTCACGGGCAGCAGCTGGCGCCTCCGCCCGGGCAACGACGGCACCGTCGAGCTGCGGGCCGCGCACAGCGGCAAGGCGCTCGACCTGTCGAACTGCTCCGCGCAGAACGGCACCAGGATCGGTCAGTGGAGCGTCCTGAACAACGACTGCCAGCGCTTCCGCGTCTCGCTCGGCGCCCCGGCGTCGACGGTGCCGCTGCAGCCGGTGGCGACCTCGGCCGCGCGTTGCGTCGCCGGCAAGGTCGTCGTCACCACGGTCGTGAGGAACGCGGACGACCTGCCCGTCGACGTCACGATCGGCACCGGCACCGCGGCGAAGCGGGTCACCGCGCTCGCCGGCGGAGTGAGCACGTCGACCGCCGTGACGACCCGCCAGGCGAGCGTCCCGGTCGGATCCACGACGGTCGCCGTCGCGGGCACCGACGATGCCGGCCGCACCGCGACCGTCACCGCGAGCCACCCGGCGCTCACCTGCGGCTGATCCTCCTGCCGGTCGAGCAGCCGGCGCAGCCGCCCCCACCATGCCGGTCGAGCAGCAGTGCAGCGGCGTATCGAGACCCCCGCGCTCCGCACACAGGTCCCGACACGTCCCTGACGGCGCTGCTCGACCCGGCACCCCGAGACCCTCCCCCCGAACCGCACCACTCCACTGAAGGAGCACCATGCCCCCCACCACCACACCCGCGCGGCGAGCGCCGCTGCGCGCAGCGCTCGCCGCGCTCGGCCTCGGAGCAGTGCTGCTCTCGGGCCTCGTCGCCCCGGCTCCGGCCGCGCAGGCGGCCGATGCCGTGATCCCGCAGCAGGGCCTCCTCGCCGACTACCGGTTCACGCAGACCACCGGCAGCGCTGTCCCGAACACCGTGAGCGGAGGCGTGGGAGCCGCCACCGTCCGCAACGCGACCGACGCGCTCTGGACCGGCACGTCGCTCCGCCTCACCGGCGGCCCCAAGAGCAGCACCACCGCCCCCTGGGTGCAGCTGCCCGCGAACCTGCTGACCGGTCGCTCGTCGGCCACCGTCACGATCGAGACCCGCGCCGACGCGTCGATGCTCTCGAACTTCCACTTCCTGTGGAACATCGGCAGCGACAGCACGAACCAGTACTGGTTCGCGTCCGTCCGCGACCGCGTGCGCACCGCGATCACGACCAGCGGAGGGAACGGCGAGAACAACGCCCGCAGCGCCTCCGCCCTGACCGCCGACCGCTGGTACAGCCTCACCTCGGTGATCGACGGCAGCGCCGGCACGATCTCGTTCTTCGTCGACGGCGTCCAGGTCGCCTCAGCGCCCACCGCTCTGCGCCCCTCGTCGGTGGCGGACCAGTCGCTGAACACGATCGGCCGAGCACCGTACCCCGACCCGTTCTACACGGGCGAGGTCTCGGCGTTCCGCGTCTACGACCGCGCGCTCACCGGGGCGGAGGTGGTGGCCGTGTCGAGCGTCGACGCGAAGCCTCACGCCTCCACGTTCTCCCCGATCGCCGCCGCCGTGCTGGCCGGGGTCGCCCCGCTCACCGTCGACGACTCGACCACCAACCTGCCCGACTACGGGGGAGCGGTGACCTGGTCCTCCAGCGACCCGACCCTGCGCGTCTCGGCCGACGGCCGCACCCTCAGCGCCGACCGCCCCGCCGTGGGCCAGGCCGCGCGCACCTCGTCGCTCACCGCGACGGCGTCGATCCGCGGAATCGTGCAGACCCGCTCGATCGCCGTGACGGTCGAGCCGCAGGTTGGCGTCGACACCCCCTACGGCTACATGATGGTCCACTTCGTCGAGGACTCCCAGGGCTACGCCGAGAAGATCTACCTCGACGTCTCCCGCGGCGACGACCCGGAGAAGTGGGACCCGCTCAACGGCGCGAAGCCGATCCTGGCCTCCGACCTCGGCACCACCGGTGTCCGCGACCCGTACCTGACCTACAACCCCGACACGAAGAAGTACTACATCATCGCCACGGACCTCCGCGTCTTCGGCGGCGACCGGGGCCCCAGCACCTGCGACACCTGGTGCTACTGGACCACCAAGGGCAGCACGAAGATGAACGTCTGGGAGTCGAGCGACCTCGTGTCGTGGAGCGACGTCCGGCAGTTCGACGTGGCGCTCGACGCCGCGGGGACGAAGAAGCTCGAGGCCGGCATGATGTGGGCTCCCGAGGCCACGTGGGTGCCGGACTACGCGGGACCCGGCAAGGGCGCGTTCGTCGTCTACTGGTCCTCGACGGTCTACCCGACCGCGGCGCACACGCCGGGCACCGGATCCTCCCGCGTGCTCTGGGGAGCGACCACGGACTTCACGCAGGCCACCTACTCGTACGGCGGCACCTTCATCGACACCGGGGCCGACACGATCGACACCACGCTGATCCAGGACTCCGGCACGACCTACCGGATCTCGAAGGACAACGGCACCGGCAAGGGCATCTACATGGAGTCGACCACCTCGGCGACCTGGTGGCTGCCGACGACCTCGTGGACGCAGATCCAGTCGCGCATCGGCGCGGTGTGGTCCGGCGGCAACCCCGGTGGGGTCGAGGGCCCCGCGGTGTTCAAGGACCACGGCGAGGACACCTGGTACCTGTACGTCGACGTGATCCCCGCGACCGGCTACAAGCCGATGGTGACGAACGACCTCGACACGGGCTGGACCCAGCTCACCGACCCGGGCTTCTCGCTCGCCTCGTCGACCAAGCACGGCGGCATCGTCTCGCTGACCGCGGGGCAGTACGCCGAGGTCCGCTCGGCCGACGCCGCCTCCGCGGTCCGCTCGGACCTCGGCGAGGTGACGGTCGCCTCCGGCGCCGACGCCGCGGCGGCTCTGCCCGCCCGCGCCGACGTCGTGCTCGCCTACAACCGGGGCACCGCCTCGCAGCCGGTCACCTGGAACACCTCCGCGGTGGCGACGGCGCCCGGCCGCTACTCCGTCACCGGAGTCGTCCGCACGATCGGTGCGAACGACAACCAGTGGGTGGGCGCGAACGGATCGACGGCCTACAACGCCGCCGACCGTCGGCTCTCGAGCTCCACGGCCGTCACGGTCACCGCGACCGTGGTGGTGACGGCACCGACCTCGACGCTCACCGCGTCCACCCGCTGCGTCGCGGGCAAGGTCGTCCTCACCGGAGTGGTGAAGAACACGGGCACGACGCCCCTCTCGGTCGTCATCCGCTCGCCGTTCGGCGCCTCGCAGACGCTGACCGTCGCCCCCGGCGCCAGCGCCTCGGCCGCCTTCACCACCCGTCAGGCCTCGGTCCCGGCCGCCTCGCTCACCGCGGGCGCCCTGACCGCGGCCTACCCGGCGCGCACCTGCTGACGCACGCGCGCCGCTGACGCCGAGACGGCCCGCCCCCGCCGAGACACCGCCCCACTGCGGTGCCTCGGCCGGGAGCGGGCCGTCTCGGCGTCGAGCGCCTCGGAGCTCCGCGGCGGCCGCCCCACATCCCGGCACGGCAGGCTGTACGGATGAGCGCGCCTGGAACCACCGACCCCCTCGACCGCGTCCGCGTGCGCGGCGCCCGCGAGAACAACCTCCGGAGCATCGACGTCGACGTGCCGCGCGACGCCCTCGTCGCCTTCACGGGGGTCTCCGGATCGGGCAAGAGCTCGCTCGCCTTCGGCACGCTCTACGCGGAGGCGCAGCGCCGCTACTTCGAGTCGGTCGCCCCCTACGCGCGGCGGCTGATCGACCAGGTCGGCGTGCCGGACGTCGACTCGATCGAGGGCCTGCCGCCGGCCGTCGCCCTCCCGCAGCGGCGCTCCGGAGGCTCGGCCCGCTCCACGGTCGGCAGCGCGACGACGCTCTCGAGCGTGGTGCGGATGGTGTTCTCGCGCATCGGCGCCTACCCCGAGGGCGCGCCGATGCTGCTCGCGGAGGACTTCTCGGCCAACACCGTGCAGGGCGCCTGCCCGAGCTGCCACGGCATCGGCCGGGTCTACGACGTCCCCGACGAGCTGATGGTGCCGGACGACTCGCTCTCGATCCGCGACGGAGCGCTCGCCGCCTGGCCGACCGCCTGGCACGGCAAGCAGCTGCGCGACAGCCTGATCTCGCTCGGACACGACATCGACGCTCCGTGGCGCGACCTGCCCGCGGAGGACCGCGACTGGATCCTGCACACTCCCGACTCCCCGCAGGTCCCCGTGTGGACCGACCGCTCTCCCGCGGAGGTGCGCGCGTCCGTGGCCGCCGGGGACGAGCCGCGCTACATGAGCACGTTCCTCGGGGTGCGCCGCTACGTGCTCGACACCTTCGCCGGCTCGAAGAGCGCCCGGATGCGCGAGCGCGCGGCCTCGTTCGTCGTCAGCGTCGCCTGCCCGGTGTGCGGCGGCCGGAGGCTGAAGCCCGACGCGCTCGCCGTCACCTTCGAGGGGCTCGACATCACCGAGCTGTCGGCGCTCCCGCTCGAGGAGCTGGTCGTCGTCGCGCGGCGCGTGCTGGAGCCCGGCTGGACCCCGGCCGACGGCGCTCCGCAGACCCGCCTGGCCGCGCAGCGGCTGGTCGAGGACCTCGTCGCCCGCCTCGCGCCGATCGTCGACCTGGGCCTCGGCCACCTCTCGCTCGACCGCTCCACGCCGACGCTCTCCTCGGGGGAGCTCCAGCGGATGCGCCTCGCGACGCAGGTGCTCTCGCGCCTCTTCGGCGTCGTCTTCGTGCTCGACGAGCCGTCCACGGGCCTGCACCCCGCCGACACGGAGGCGCTGCTCGGCATCCTGCGGACCCTGCGGGCGACCGGCAACACCGTCTTCTTCGTCGAGCACTCCCTCGACGTCATCCGCGAGGCCGACTGGATCGTCGACATCGGTCCGGGCGCGGGGTCCGGAGGCGGCACCGTCGTCTACTCCGGACCGCTCGACGGCCTGCCGGGCGCCCGCGACTCCGTCACCCGCCGCTACCTCTTCCCCGAGGGCGACCCGGCGCCGCTGCGCTCCCGCCGCACGGCTGAGCAGTGGATCGAGCTCGCCGGCGTCTCGCGGCACACCCTCGACGACCTCTCCGTCGCGTTCCCGGTCGGGGTTCTCACCGCGGTCACCGGCGTCTCCGGATCGGGCAAGTCGACGCTCGTGAACCAGGCGCTGCCCGATCTGCTGCGCGCCTCGCTCCGCGCCGACGTCGCCGAGGACGTGCCGGCGGAGGAGGGCGGGGAGGCGGACCCGCTGCTCGACGCGGCCGCGGCGGCGACCCGCGGCACCGCCTCCGGGCCCGCGGACCGCCTGCGCCGCGTGGTGCAGGTGACCCAGACACCGATCGGCCGGACCTCGCGCTCGAACGTCGCGACCTACACGGGCCTGTTCGACCGGGTGCGGACGCTCTTCGCGGCCACTCCGGAGGCGAAGCGCCGCCGCTTCTCGGCGAGCCGATTCTCCTTCAACCTGCCCAGCGGGCGCTGCCCCGTCTGCAAGGGCGAGGGGTCCGTGGAGGTGGAGCTGCTGTTCCTCCCGACCGTCGAGGCGCCCTGCACGGCGTGCGGCGGCACCCGGTACAACGACGAGACCCTCGAGGTCACCCTCGGCGGCCGGACGATCGCCGACGTCCTCGCGCTGAGCGTCGCCGACGCGCGCGAGGCCTTCGCCGAGGACCGCGAGGTCGCCCGCCACCTCGACGCGCTGGTGGACGTGGGGCTCGGCTACGTCTCGCTCGGCCAGCCGGCGCCCGAGCTGTCCGGGGGAGAGGCGCAGCGGGTGAAGCTCGCCTCGGAGCTGCGTCGCGCCCAGCGCGGGGACACGCTCTACCTGCTCGACGAGCCGACGTCGGGCCTGCACCCCGCCGACGCCGACCGCCTGCTCGAGCACCTGCAGCACCTGGTCGACGCGGGCAACACGGTGATCGTCGTCGAGCACGACATGCGCGTCGTCGCCGACGCGGACTGGGTCGTGGACCTCGGCCCGGGGGCGGGCCGGGCCGGCGGCTCGGTGGTCGCGACGGGCACTCCGGAGGAGGTCGCCGAGGCCGCGGGCAGCCGCACCGCTCCGTACCTCCGGGCGGCTCTGGACCGGCGCCGCTGAGCGCCGGAGGACCCTGTCAGACCTCTCACCGAAACCTCACCGAAAACTATTGTTAACGGTAACATTCGAGGCGGCCCGCCCCCCTGGGCCGGATTTCTCAACGACGAGAGGCCTCACGAATGAGACGACGACTCCCCCTGGCCACCGTGGCGGTGATGGCGCTGACGGCGGGTCTCCTGTCGGTCGGCCCCACGGCCCAGGCCGCCCCCACCACCTCGCTCGACGCCGCGAAGGTGCTCGAGCTCCCGTTCGACGGGTCGCTCGCCGACACCAGCGGTCGTGGTACCGCCCTCGGGATGCAGAAGGGCACCGCCTCCTACGGCACCGGCCTGAACGGCCGGGCGTTCGAGTTCACCGGATCGAACGCGATCTCGCTCGGCACTGCGGCGGCGCTGCAGCCCGCCGACCTCACCGTCTCGTTCTGGTACAAGCCGACCAGCGCGATGACCGGTGAGCAGGTCTTCACCTGGAACAAGACCGCCTACAACTCCGACGGCTGGTACCTCACCTCCGAGGGCGACGGCACTCCGCTCGCCCTCTCGATCGGCCCGTCCGGCGGTCAGCCGTACAAGGTCGCCGTCGAGACCGCCCGCTCCGGCTTCTTCCCCGCGGGGGAGTGGACGCACGTGGTCGCCACGTACGACAAGAGCACCAAGGCCGTCGCCTTCTACCGCAACGGGGTGAAGCAGACCGCCGTCGTCAAGACCGCGCCGTCCTCCTCCGCATCCGGCGTCCTCGGCTCCGAGAGCACCTCGACGAAGACCCTCGGCTTCAACGGCCCCCAGTACAACGGCGCGCACCTGCGCGGCCTGCTCGACGACTACGCGCTCTACAACGGCGTCGCGACCACCACCGACGTCGTCGCCCTGACGAAGGCCGGCAACCCCTCCTTCGACCCCGCGAGCATCGCCCGGGCCGACCTCGAGCTGGTCGCCCCGCCCGCGAGCACCAGCACCGGCTTCACCCTGCCCACCGTCGGCGCGAAGGGGTCCGCCCTCAGCTGGACCTCCTCCGACCCGGCGACCGTCGCGATCAGCGGAGGCACGGCCTCGGTCACGCCGCCCACCGGCTCCGCGACGCAGGTCGTCCTCACCGGCTCCGCCACTTACGGGGGCAGCACCGCGGTCACGAAGACCTACACTCTCCAGGTGCAGCCCCGGGGAGTGAAGACGTCGAACTACCTTCTGGAGGCCGGCCTGTCCGACGTCTCCGTGCAGGACCCGTACCTCGAGAACGGGGAGCAGCAGACCGTCGAGTACCTGCTGAGCCTCGACCCCGAGATGTTCCTCTACTCCTTCTACCGCGAGGCCGGGCTCGCCCCGACCACGAGCGGCGGATACGGAGGCTGGGAGCGCGAGAACGGCACCCGGTTCCAGGGCCACTTCTTCGGCCACTACATGTCCGCGCTCTCGCAGGCCTACGCCACCACCGAGGACCCGACCACGAAGGCCGCCCTGCTCGCGAAGCTCGCCGCCTCCGTCGACGGGCTGAAGAAGGTCCAGGACGCCTACGCGCTGAAGGACCCCGCGAACGCCGGCTACGTCTCGCCGTTCCCGACCCGCTACCTCCCCTCGGGCGGCGACGGCCTGCTCGTCCCCTTCTACAACCTGCACAAGGTGCTCGCGGGCCTCCTCGACGCCCACGACCAGGCGCCCGACGCCGTCTCGCAGAAGGCGCTCACCGTCGCCGGCGGCTTCGGCAGCTGGATCACCGCCTGGGCGGGCCGTCAGGCGAACCCCGGTCAGCTCCTCAACACCGAGTACGGCGGGATGAACGAGGCGCTCTACCGCCTCTACGAGACCACGCACGACCCGGCGCACAAGCGCGCGGCGGAGTACTTCGACGAGACGGCGCTGTTCCGCAAGCTGGCGGACAACGAGGACGTCCTCAACGGGCTGCACGCGAACACCACCATCCCGAAGCTGATCGGCGCGCTGAAGCGCTACCGCGTCTTCACCGACGACCCGGCGCTCTACGCGACGCTGACCGACGCCGAGAAGTCGGACCTCGACATGTACCGCCGTGCCGCCGAGAACTTCTGGCGCATGGTCGACGAGACCCACACCTACGCCAACGGCGGCAACAGCCAGTCCGAGCACTTCCACGCACCCGGCACCCTGTACGAGTACGCCACGAACGGCCAGACCACCGGCTACGGCGAGAACTCGACCTCCGAGGGCTGCAACATCTACAACATGCTCAAGCTCACCCGGGCGCTGTTCCAGGTGACCGAGGACGTGAAGTACGCCGACTTCTACGAGGAGACGTTCATCAACGGCGTCCTCTCGGTGCAGAACCCGGACACCGGCATGGTGACCTACTTCCAGCCGCAGACCGCGGGCTACGCCAAGGTCTTCGGGCACGAGCTCGACGAGTTCTGGTGCGACCACGGCTCGGGTATCGAGAGCTTCACCAAGCTCGGCGACTCGATCTACTTCGAGAAGCCGAAGACCGTCTTCGTGAACCAGTTCCGCTCCTCGGTCCTCCGCTCCTCCGCGAACAACCTCCGGCTGACCCAGACGGCGGACATCCCGAGCACGGACACGGCGACCCTGAGGGTCGAAGCGCTGGCCGGAGGAGCCGTGGCCGCGGACACGACCCTCAAGCTGCGCGTGCCGTCCTGGATCGACGGAGCGCCGACGCTCACCGTGAACGGTGCCGTCCGTGCCGTCACGGCCCAGGCCGGATACGTCTCGGTCGCCGTCGCCGCCGGTGACGTGCTGACCTGGAAGCTGCCCGCCGCGGTCAGCGCGGTCGCGGACACGGAGAACCCCGACTGGACCGCGTTCCGCTACGGACCGGTGCTGCTGGCGACCGAGCTCAACCGCTCGAACGTCGAGGCGTCCTACGTTGCCGGCGTCCTGGTGCGCATGGGCACGGCCGACAAGTCCGTGAACTCGAACGTCGTCGTCGCGGACTCCGCGGCCTGGAAGTCCGCGGTCCGCGGCAACCTGGTCCGCCTGCCCGACGGCGCGGACGGCAACGGCCGCACGACGATGCGCTTCGGCATGAAGAACGTCGACGCCGCGTCCGCCGCCCGGGTCTTCACCCCGTACTACAGCCTCTACAACGCCCGATACGCGACGTACATGACCCTGATCGAGCCCGACTCGGCCGCGGCGCAGGCGCTGATCCGGACCCAGAAGGAGCAGCTGCGCGTCGACGAGACGACCATCGACTCCCTCACCTCGTTCGACAACAACAACAGCGAGGCCGACAAGAACTACAAGACCGCGCGGTCCGGAGTCGGCACCTGGCGCGGGGAGGGCTACCGCGACGGCGAGCGCTCGGCGGAGGCGTACTTCCAGTACGACATGATCGTCGACCCGACCCTGCCGGCCAACTACCTCGGGGTCCGCTACTACGGCGGCGACGCGGGACGCACCTTCGACGTCTACCTCAACGACGTGAAGCTCAAGACCGAGGTGGTCTCGGGAGCGGCCGGAGCGACGAGCTGGTACGTCCAGTACGACCGGATCCCGGCGTCGATCCTCAGCGGTCTCGCCGCGAAGGACAGCTACAAGCGCGACCAGAGCGGGAAGTACGTGCTCGACGCGCAGGGACGCAAGATCCCCGTCGTCACGGTGCGCTTCCAGGGCACCGGGTCCAGCTACGTCGGCGGCGTCTTCGGGGTCTACACCACGGAGTCGACCACCTACGCGGTGAACCCGGAGCTGACGAAGCTCTCCTCCGACGTCGGGACGCTCTCGCCGGCGCTCGCCGCCGGGGTGCGGGACCACACCCTGACGGTGCCGGCCGGCACGACCAGCGTCTCGCTCGACCTCGACCCGGCCGTGCCCAGCGGTCTGGTGAAGGTCGACGGCGTGCTGATCGACGACACCCTCCGCCGCACGGTGCCGCTCGCGGCGTCGGGCACGACGAGCGTGGTCGTCGAGTCGTCGGCGCAGGACCACAGGACCACCGCGACCTACCGCCTCTCGATCGTCCGCGCCTCCGCGGCGACGGTGCCGACCACCGTGACGGCCACCAGCCGCTGCGTGGCGGGCAGGGTCGTGGTGACGGTCTCCGCTCGGAACGACGCGAAGGTCCCGGCGGCGATCACCATCGCGTCCTCCTGGGGCTCGAAGTCGTTCACCGGGATCGCTCCGGGGTCGAGCGCCTCCCACGCCTTCACCACCCGCTCCGCCTCGGTGGCCGCGGGCTCGGCGACGGTGACCGCGACGGCCACCCTGGACGGAGCCGCGGTGACGACCACGAAGCAGGCCGCGTACTCCGCTCTCACCTGCAGGTGACGTGACGACGACGGCCGCCGGGGCTCGCCCTCGGCGGCCGTCGTCGTCAGTCGGAGGCGCGGTAGAGGCCCTGGAGCAGGTCGATGACGTCGCCCAGGACGGGCGGCGGGTCGCTCCGGATCCACGCGGCGTGCACGGGGACCGGCGGGGCGTCGCGGACGACCCGGTAGGCGAGGCCCTGCCGTCGGTACTGGCTCACCGTCGACTCCGCGGTCACTCCGCGGGCGGTGCCGCTGCTGATCACCGTGAGCCAGTCGTCGACGTCGGTCGTCGGGACGGTGATCCGCGGCCGGTCGTGCTCGGGCCAGAGGTCGAGCCGGGTGCTCCCGGTCCGGTCGTCGAGCGCCAGCGGAGCGGTCGCCACCTGGGCGAGGGTGACCGTGCGCTTCGCGGCGAGCGGGTCGTCGACGGACAGGGCGCAGTAGCGCTTCTCGGTGCCGATCAGAGCCGACTCGACGTCCGCAGCCGGAGATCCGCGCCGGAGGATCGCGAGATCGCTGAGGCCCTCCGCGAGCCCCGCGGTGGGCGTGTTGGAGCGGATCAGCCGCAGCTCGTGGCGGGGGAGCGCCGCGGCCCAGCGGCGCTGGAACTCCTGGGTGTGCTCGCCGAGAGCCGACCAGGCGTACCCGATCCGGATCGTGTCCGTCCCGGCCGCCGCCTCCTCGCGAAGGTCGTCGACGACGGCCAGGACGCGGCGGGCGTGCCGCAGCACCCGCTCGCCCGCCGGCGCGAGCTCGACGCTGCGGGTCGTCCGGTGGAGGAGCCTTCGTCCGAGGACGGACTCGAGCGCCGCGACGTTGCGGGAGACCGCCGTCTGGGAGATGCCGAGGTCGATCCCCGCGTCGGTGAAGGTCCCGGCGTCCACGACGCCGACGAACGACCGGAGGTGGCGCAGTTCCAGTTCCATGACCGAATCCTATTCATGCGGTTCCCGCATCGATCGGGCCGATGACGCATTGTGAGCCGGGGCCGGACGGCTCGCAGACTTCCGGCATGACGAAGCAGCTCCCCGGCGACGGCCGGACCGTCGGCGTCGCGACCGCCCTCGCGAGCGCCCTCTCGAATCAGCTCGGGGCGGCCTCCGGGACTCTGGCCTTCCCGGTCCTGGGATCCGTCGGAGTGGTCGCCGTCCGGCAGATCGTCGCCGCGCTGATCCTCCTCCCGGTCGTGCGGCCGCGGATCCGCGACCTGACCCGCGCGCAGTGGTGGCCCGTCCTGCTCCTCGCCGTCGTGTTCGGAGCGATGAACCTCACGCTCTACGCGGCCATCGACCGCATCGGGCTGGGGCTGGCGGTGACCCTGGAGTTCTGCGGGCCGCTGGCGGTCGCGCTCCTCGGCTCCCGGAGCAGGACCAGCGCGCTCTGCTCCCTCGTCGCCGGAGCGGGCGTCGTCGCGATCGCCGGGCCGAGGCCCTCGTCCGACCAGCTGGGGATCGCGCTCGGTCTCGCGGCCGCGTGCTGCTGGGCCGCGTACATCCTGCTCAACCGGATCATCGGACTCCGGCTGCCCGGAGCGCAGGGGACCGCCACGGCGACCGGGATCTCCGCCGCCGTCTTCCTGCCCGTCGCCGTCTGGACGCTCGTCTCGACGCGCCCCGACGCGGGCACCGTGCTCCTGGCGGTCGGCGCCGGCGTCCTGGCGACGGCCGTCCCGTTCGTGGCCGACGTGATCGCGCTCCGGAGGCTCCCGGCGAGCGTGTTCGGGACGCTCATGAGCGCCAACCCCGTCCTGGCCGCCCTCATCGGCGCGGTCGTGCTCGGGCAGGACGTCGGCGCGGCCGGATGGATCGGCATCGCCCTCATCGTCACCGCGAACGCGGCGGTCCTCCGGCGGGGGCGTCGCGCGCGGTGAGGCCCGACGGCGGGCCGAGCAGCTCGACGACGGCGTCGAGCACCGCATCGGTCCTCCGCGCCAGGGGGGAGTCGGCGGAGACGAGCGCGCTGATCCGCTCGCGGGCGACGCGGCCGAGCGGCGTGATCCCGATGACGCGCTGCCGCTGGTCCGTCGGCGACACCCGGCGCTCGACCAGTCCCCGCGCCTCGAGCTGCCGGCAGAGGAAGGTGACGTTCTGAGGGGTGCAGTGCGCTCGGGCGGCCGCCTCGCTCATGGACGGAGCGGGCTCGTCGGGGTCGATGCTCCAGAGGAGGTGGGCGGTCGTGGCGGTGATGCCGTACTCGCGCAGTGCCGGAGCGAGCGCCTCGTCGGTGCGCGCCACCACGTCGTAGACCGCGGCCAGTGCGTCCGCCAGCCGCTCGTCCCGTCGCGTCGCCATGCGAGCAGAATATCGCTTCAAGTCCTGAAGCATGTACCGTGAAGCTTCAAGGATTGAAGGGAATTCGAGCCCTTCCGAGATAACCGCGCCCCTTCTCGGGCGCCGAGGGGAGACCGCGTGGAGATCGCACGACTCGACGGGCGCACCGTCGTCGTCACCGGGGCCGCCGGCGGCATCGGCTTCTTCGTCGCGGAGGGACTCGCCCACCTCGGCGCACGGGTCGTCGTCGCCGCCCGCTCCGAGGCTCGGGCGCTCGCGGCCATCGGGCTGCTCCCCGAGCCGGGCCTGCACCGCCACCTGCCGCTGGACCTCTCCGACCGGGAGTCGATCCTGTCGGCGGGGGACGCCCTCCGGCGCCTCGGCACCCTCGACGGCATCGTCCTCAACGCGGGGATCATCGCCGCGCCGAGGACCGCTGCGACGGGCGCTTTCGGCGTCGAGTCGACGGTCGGCGTGAACGTCCTCGCGCACCTCGAGCTCCTGCGCTCCGCACTGCCGGCGCTCGAGGAGGCGCCGGCCGCGCGGATCGTCAGCACCGGCAGCATGCTCACCCGGCGGATCCCCTTCGACCCCGACGACTGGCTCTCGCAGAAGTCCTACCGCCCCCGCGTCGCCTACGCGATGTCCAAGCACGCCGCGGAGATCCTGGGGTTCGAGCTCGACCGGCGCCTCCTCGAGGCGGGGTCTCGGATCCGCTCCGTCGTCGCCCACCCCGGCGGCGCCATCGACGCCCTCACCCCCGAGCGGCCGCCGCTCCACGAGCGGCCGCTGCCCGTGCGGCTCCTCGCACCCGCCCTCGCGCCGCTGGTCTCGCGCCTGGTGCAGGGGAAGGACTCCGCGGCGCGACCCGCCGTCGCCGCCGTCGCCGCACCGACACTGCCGTGGAACGCCTACATCGGCCCCCGCCACGGAGCCGCGGGGGAGCCGGTGCTCGCGACTCCCGTGCCCAGCTCGACCGACGCGGCGCTGGGCGCGCGGCTCTGGCACGAGGCGGAGGCGATCCTCGGCGGCCCGGTCCTCGGGGCGCTCTGACGGACGGGCCCTCGTGGGGGCCGGCGGAAGAGGAGGCGCGGCGGCGAGCAGCCGACCCGAGCGGTCCGCGGCACCGTCACTCCGGACCAAGGAGGGGGAGCGGGACGCGAGTCCGTCGCGCGGGTCCGAGCGCGCCTGCGCCGAGCCCGCCGCACGGGACCGGCGTCGACGATCCTCACCGTCGACGATCCTCACCGTCGACGATCCTCACCGTCGACGATCCTCACCGTCGGCGATCTCGAGACGGATCCGGGCCGACGCCGGGCCGACCTCCCGGGTCGGCCCCTCAATCGACCCGGCCGCGGTCCCGCCGCTGTACGTTACCTGTTCGTTATGAAAAAGGCGCTTACACGACCAAACCAGGGACACCCTGGGAAACGGCAGGTCGCGGGAGAAAACTCTCCTCCATGAACCAGACAGCGGCACCCGTGCGCGAGCATCGAGCTCTCTACTTCCTGCTCGCCGCCCTCGCGGGCATCGTCACGGGCGGAGTCCTCCTCGCGGTCGCCGAGCTCATCGCCCTCGCGGTCGCCCGCACCGCGAGCCCCGTGCTCGCGCTCGGCGCCTTCATCGTCGACATCGTCCCGCGCCCGCTCAAGGAGTTCGCGATCGAGACGTTCGGCGAGAACGACAAGACCTTCCTGCTCGGCAGCGTGGGCGCCGCGGTCGTCGTCGCCGCCGCGATCGCCGGAGTGCTCCAGCTGGTCCGCCCGCCGCTCGGCCAGGTGCTGCTCGTGATCGCCGGCGGCCTCTCGATCGCCGCCATCGTGACCCGCACCGGAGCGTCGCCGCTCGCCGCGGTGCCCACGCTGGTCGGACTCGTCGTCGCCGTCGTCGTCATGCACCTCCTCTTCACGCGCCTGCGCGGCTGGCGTGCGGCCCGGGCCTCGGAGGCCAGGGGAACATCCTCCGAGGCCCGTCCGGGCGCCCTCGAGCGCCGCGGCTTCTTCCGCATCGCGCTGATCTCCGCCGTCGGCGCGGCCGTCGTCGGCACCGGTGCCCGCCTGGTCAACGCGGCGACCTCCTCCCTCGCCGGTGTCCGCGACGCCCTGCGCCTGCCGTCCCCGCGCAGCACCGTCTCGGTCCCCGCGGGCGCCGAGCTCGACATCGAGGGCATCACCCCGCTCTACACGCCGAACGCCGACTTCTACCGCGTCGACACCGCCCTCACCGTGCCCAACCTGGACCCGTCGGCCTGGTCGCTGAAGATCACCGGCATGGTCGACCGCGAGGTGACGCTGAACCTCCAGCAGATCTTCGACATGGGCCTCGACGAGTACGGCATCACCCTCACCTGCGTCTCGAACCAGGTCGGCGGCAACCTCGTCGGCAACGCCAAGTGGCTCGGCGTCCCCCTGCGCGACGTGCTGAAGATGGCCGGCGTGCAGAGCGGAGCCGACATGCTCCTCTCGACCAGCAGCGACGGCTACACGGCGTCCACCCCGATCACCGCGGTCACGGACGAGAACCTCGACGCGATCCTCGCCGTCGGCATGAACGGCGAGCCCCTCCCGTTCGAGCACGGCTTCCCGGTGCGGATGATCGTGCCCGGCCTCTACGGCTACGTCTCGGCCACCAAGTGGCTCACCGAGCTCAAGGTCACCACCTTCGAGGCCGACCAGGCCTACTGGACCCCGCGCGGCTACTCCGCCGAGGCCCCCATCAAGATGTCCTCGCGGATCGACACCCCGCGGATCGGCGTCCCCGTCACCTCGGGCGCTCTCAAGATCGCGGGCGTCGCCTGGGCGCAGAGCATCGGCATCGAGAAGGTCGAGGTGAGCATCGACAACGGCGACTGGCAGGAGGCGACGCTCTCGACCCCGGTCAACCTCGACACCTGGGTGCAGTGGTTCGTCGACTGGGACGCCCAGCCCGGCTCGCACTACGTCGCGGTCCGCGCGGTCGACAAGAACGGCATGGTCCAGATCGAGGACCGCGCGCCGGTCGCGCCCGACGGATCCTCCGGCTGGCAGCGCACGCTCATCAACGTCACCTGACGCCCGGTGGAGGCGCCGATCCCCGTGGGTCGGCGCCTCCGGTGCGTCCGGCGTCCGTTGCGAGGACGCTCACGCGGTGCGGACGGCCCTCGACGCGACGACGCCCCGCAGTGCGGACCGCCCTCGACGCGACGACGCCTTGGCGGCAGGCACCGCGGCACGTCCCGGCCCGGCGCGCAAGCCTCCGCGGCGGCGCGGCCCGCGAGGAGGCGCCGCTCTAGCCTTCGAGGATGCGCTCCCGGCTCCTCCACCTCCGCGAATCCTTCTGGTTCCTCCCGGCCCTGTTCGGCGTCCTCGCCGTCGGGCTGGCGCTGGGGCTGGTCGAGGTCGACCACCTGCTGGTCCGCGCCGGCGTCAGCGACATCCCCCTGATCGAGGACCTGTCGCCGACCGGCGGCCGGGCGATCCTCTCGGCGATCGGCGGGACGATGCTCGGCGTCGCTGCGACCTCGTTCTCGATCACGATCTCGGTGCTGGCGACCACGTCCTCCGCCTACGGGCCCCGGCTGGTCCGCAACTTCATGGCCGACCGCGGCAACCAGGTCGTCCTGGCGGTGCTCACGTCCACGTTCCTCTACTCGCTGATCGTGCTGCGCGCGGTGCACACGGAGGAGGACGCGTCGCTGACGTTCGTGCCGGTGGTGGCCGTCTCGTTCTCGGTGCTGCTCGCGGTGGGCGACGTCGCGGTGCTCGTCTACTTCATCCACCACATCGCGCTGTCGGTGCAGGTGACGACGCTGCAGCAGCGGGTGCTCGGTGAGCTCGTCGACGTCATCGAGCGGCTGCACCCGGAGGACGGGGAGGAGCCGGCGGACGCGGAGGAGGCCCTGCTCGCGGAGGAGGCCCTGCCGCCGGCGGGGCGCGAGCCGGTCGTGCTGTGTGCGGTGCGCGGGGGCTACGTCGAGCAGCTCGAGGTCGAGCGGCTGGTCGCCCTGGCCCGCCGCGGCGACGCGCGGCTCCGGGTGCTCGCGCTGCCCGGCGACCACGTCCTCGTCGGAGACCCGGTGCTCGAGGTCCTGGAGGGGTCCGTCGCCCAGGAGGAGGCGGTCGCCGCGGTCGTCGTCGCCGACGCGCGCACCCCGCACCAGGACCTCCGCTACGCCGTCCAGCAGGTGGTCGAGATCGGAGTCCGCGGGCTCGCGACCGGCACGAACGACCCGTACACCGCGGTCGGCGCCGTCGAGGCCCTGACCAGCGCGCTCGTCGACCTCTGCGGCCGGCCGGAGGCGCGCGGCCGCTACTCCGACGCCGACGGAGTCGTCCGCCTGGTCGTCCCGTGGCCTCGAGCGGGCGAGCTTCTGGCCGACGTGTTCCTCGCCCTGCGCTCGTACGCGATGGAGCAGCCGCTCGTCGTCCGCGCCGGCGTGCGCCTCGCCGAGCGGCTCGCGGTCGTCGCCCGCGGCGGGACCCGCGTCGAGCTGCACCGCCAGGTCCAGGCGTTCGCCGCCGCGCACGCCGCCGCCGACGGCGACGCCCTCGAGGCGCCGGCCCTGCGCGCGTCGCTCGCCGCGCTCGAGGCGCGTCTCGCGGCCTGACGCTCGGCCTGCCCGGCGCTCCAGGAAGCCACGCCGCCCGTGGAGTGCTCGAATCGATTCGAGTAGGCTCGGCGCATGACAGAGAACACCACTGAGCTGCGCGTGGGGGTCGTCGGCCTCGGCTTCGCCGGCACCACCCACCTCGATGCCTTCCAGTCCCTGCCCGGCGCCCGCGTCGTCGCGCTCGCCGGCCAGGAGGAGGCGCGCCTGCACGAACTCGGCGCGACCCGCGGCGTCCCCGACCTCTACGCCGACTGGGAGGACCTCGTCGCCCGCGACGACCTCGACGTCGTCTCCATCGGCGTCCCGAACCACCTGCACCACCCGATCGCCGTGGCCGCGCTCGCGAGCGGCAAGCACGTCTTCTGCGAGAAGCCGCTCGCCACCACCGCCGAGCTGGCGGCCGAGATGGTCGAGGCCGCCCGCACGAACGACCGGGTGCTCGAGATCGCCTACAACCACCGCCGCCGCGCCGACGTCGCCTTCCTCCGCGACTACCTCGACGACGCACCGCTCGGCGACGTCTACCACGCCCGCGCGAGCTGGCAGCGGCGCACCGGCATCCCCGGCATCGGCTCCTGGTTCACCAGCAAGGAGCTCGCCGGCGGCGGCCCGCTGATAGACCTCGGCTCCCACGTGCTCGACATCGCGCTGCACCTGCTCGACGAGCCGCGCGTGACCAGCGTCTCGGCGGTCGCGTACGGCGAGATCGGCCGCTCCGGCCGCGGAGGGCGCCCGCACGGCGTCGCCGCCACCGGCACGCACGCGTTCGAGGTGGAGGACTTCTCGAGCGCCCTGCTGCGCCTCGACAACGGCCGCTCGCTCCAGCTCGACGCCTCCTGGGCCAGCTACTCGAAGGTCGACGAGGACATCGAGGTCGAGCTGCTCGGCTCGGCCGGGGGCGCGCGCCTCCACATCGCCGACTACGCCACGGAGGGGACTCTGACGCTCTACTCCGAGGTCGCCGGAGCGCCGACCGTCTCGCACCCCGACGTGAAGGTCCCCGCCGGGCACCACCGCTCGGTCATCGCCGAGTTCCTGGAGGCGATCGCCTCGGGAGCCGACGCGCCCGCGGGCGGCCCCCGCTACTCCGGCCACTACGGCGAGTACGCGCTGCACCGCAGCCGGGTGGTCGACGCGATCTACCGCTCCGCCGCCGAGAAGCAGGAGGTGGCGGTCGCATGAGCGCCCCGATCGAGGTCCTCGTCTGGAACGAGTTCCGCCACGAGACCCGCGGCGACGAGACCGTGCTGCGCCACTACCCGGACGGCATCCACCGCGTCATCGCGGACGGACTCGCGGAGTCGCTCGGCGACGCCGTCTCGGTGCGCACCGCGACGCTCCCCGAGCCCGAGCACGGGCTCACCGAGGAGGCGCTCGCGACGACGGACGTGCTGCTGTGGTGGGGGCACATCGCGCACGAGGAGGTGTCGGACGAGGTCGTCCAGCGCGTCCTGCGGCACGTGCAGGAGGGGATGGGGATCCTGGTCCTGCACTCGGGCCACTACTCGTCGATCTTCAAGGCGCTCATGGGCACGACCTGCTCGCTGAAGTGGCGCAACGACCGCGACCGCGAGCTGGTCTGGACGATCGCGCCCACCCATCCGATCGCCGAGGGCGTGCCCAGCCCGCTGATCATCCCCGAGCAGGAGATGTACGGCGAGTACTTCGACATCCCGGTGCCGGAGGTGACGGTGTTCCTGTCGACCTTCACCGGCGGCGAGGTGTTCCGCTCCGGCGTGACCTACACCCGCGGCCTCGGGAAGGTCTTCTACTTCTCGCCCGGCGACCAGGACTACCCCGTCTACCACCACCCGGACATCCGGCGCGTGCTGGCGAACGCCGTCCGCTGGGCCCGCCCGACCCG
>NZ_PSWN01000032.1:0-28672 GCF_002932815.1 Rathayibacter sp. AY1B4
TCAGCGCCGATGGTACTGCAGGGGGGACCCTGTGGGAGAGTAGGACACCGCCGGACACCATTCACGATGGCCACCCAGAAATGGGTGGCCATCGCTGTTATCCACCACCTCGGATCCCCGCTGCTCACTGGAGCGCGGTGCGGGTTAGGGTGGTGAGACGGTTACGGCCGTCCTCCCCGCCCTCGGGCGGGTCAACTCCACAGAGCATCACCACGACAGGCGAGGAACGCATGGACGACTCAGGATCCGACCGCAACGACCGGGACTCCGGACGTCGTGACGAGCGGCCGCCTCGCGCCGGCGGCCCCGGCCGCTCCTCGAACGATCGCGGCGGCTCGGGCGATTCCCGCCCCCGCCGCGACGGTGATGCTCGTCCTCCCTATCGTGGCGGTGGCGACTCCCGTCCGCAGCGTGATGGTGACTCGCGTCCTCCGTACCGCGGTGGTGGCGATTCCCGTCCGCAGCGCGACGGGGACTCTCGTCCTCCGTACCGTGGTGGTGGGGACTCCCGTCCGCAGCGTGATGGGGACTCCCGGCCTCCTTACCGTGGCGGTGGGGATTCGCGTCCGCAGCGTGATGGTGACTCGCGTGCTCCGTACCGCGGTGGTGGGGATTCCCGTCCGCAGCGCGACGGGGACTCGCGTCCTCCTTACCGTGGTGGTGGCGATTCGCGTCCGCAGCGCGACGGGGACTCCCGTCCTCCTTACCGTGGCGGTGGGGATTCGCGTCCGCAGCGTGATGGTGACTCGCGTCCTCCTTACCGCGGTGGCGGCGACTCTCGTCCGCAGCGTGACAGTGACTCTCGTCCTCCTTACCGCGGGGGTGGGGATTCCCGTCCTCAGCGCGATGGGGACTCCCGTCCTCCTTACCGTGGAGGTGGGGACTCCCGTCCGCAGCGGGAAGGTGACTCGCGTCCTCCCTATCGCGGTGGCGACTCGCGTCCGCAGCGGGACGGTGACTCTCGGCCTCCCTATCGCGGTGACGACTCTCGTGCCCAGCGTGACGGGGACTCCCGGCCTCCTTACCGTGGTGGTGGAGATTCCCGTCCTCAGCGCGATGGGGACTCCCGCCCTCCCTACCGTGGTGGCGGCGACTCCCGTCCGCAGCGTGACGGTGACTCGCGTCCGCCGTTCCGCGGTGGATCGCGCGACGGGGGAAGCCGGCCGTGGTCGGACGATCGTCGGGGCGGCGGAGACCGCCAGGGCGGCGGACGCGGACGCGAGGGCTTCGGCGGCGGACGCGGCGGCCCCCGCGAGGAGCCGGAGCTCACCGAGGAGGAGCGCGAGCGGCGCTCCCTCCAGTCGGTGCGTCCGCGCCACGACGACCCGGACCTTCCGGACGACGTGCAGGCCAAGGACCTCGACAAGGTCGCCCGCAACGAGCTGCGCACGCTCTCGAAGGACAACGCCGAATGGGTCGCCCGTCACCTGGTGATGGCCGGCCGCCTCCTCGAGGAGGACCCCGAGCTGGCGCACCGCCACGTGCTCTCGGCGGCCCGCCGCGCGGGACGCATCGCCGTTGTCCGCGAGTCGCTGGCAATCTCGGCGTACGCGACGGGCGACTTCGCCCTGGCGCTGCGCGAGCTGCGGACCTTCCGTCGGATCTCCGGCTCGGACGAGCAGGTGCCGCTGATGGTCGACTCCGAGCGCGGCGTGGGCCGGCCCGACAAGGCGCTCGAGCTGGGTCGGTCGATCGACCGCACCACGCTGAGCCCCGGCGCGCAGGTGTCGCTGGCCATCGCCATGTCCGGCGCCCGCCTCGACCTCGGGCAGGCGGAGCTCGCTCTCATGGAGCTCGAGATCCCGCAGCTGGACCCGGACCGCGCGTTCTCGTACAGCCCGGATCTCTTCGCCGCCTACTCGCTCGTCCTCGAGGAGGTCGGCCGCTCCGAGGAGGCGGCCGAGTGGCAGCGTCGCGCTGACATCGCGGCGCAGGCCGTCTTCGCGGCCGAGGGCGGCGGTGACGACGAGACGATCGAGGTGATCGAGGAGGAGCACGAGTCGGCGGAGGCCGAGTCCGCTCCCGATCGCGTTGAGGAAGGGACCGCGGTCGACGACGCGGACGACTACCTGGACGACGAGGACGGCCCGACCGCCGTCGACGACGCGGACGAGGACGAGGTCCACCGGACCTTCTCCGAGGAGATCGCCGACGACGACGACGCGGACGCGGACGACGCTGATGCGACCGCTGGCGCCGAGGCCGACCTCGTCGACACGGACGAGCCGACCTTCGCGGACGAGTCCCTCGAGTCGGACGATCTCGCCGAGACGGACCCGGATGAAGCTCTCGACTCGGCTGACCCGACCGCCGACGAGTCGGTCGAATCCGCCGACACCACCGAGGAGGACGGCGATGTTCCGCAGCAGCAGGACTGAGCCCACTCCGCTCGACGGCCGCGACTCCGTCCTGGCCGACCTCGACGGGGTCGTCTACAAGGGTGCCGACGCGATCCCCTTCGCGGTGGAGAGCCTCAACCGCGCGGCCGAGACGCTGCGCGTCGGCTACATCACCAACAACGCCTCCCGCACGGACGCCTCCGTCGCCGGGCACCTCTCCGAGCTGGGGCTGAGCGTCCGGCCCGAGGACGTCGTCACCTCCCCGCAGGCGGCGGTCGTGCTGCTCGCCGACCTGGTCCCGGCCGGCTCGACGATCCTCGTCGTCGGGGCGGAGGGCCTCACCTCCGAGGTCGAGCGCGCCGGGTTCACCGTGACGCGCAGCGCGGAGGACTCGCCGGCGGCGGTCATCCAGGGCTTCGCGCCCACGGTCGGCTGGGAGCAGCTGGCCGAGGCCTCGTTCGCGCTCCACACGGGGATCCCGTGGGTCGCGACGAACACCGACTGGACGATCCCCGTCGCCCGCGGCATCGCCCCGGGCAACGGGACCCTCGTCTCGGCCGTGCACACCGCGGTCGGTCGGCTCCCGGTCGTCGCGGGCAAGCCCGAGCGGGCCATCTTCGACGCGGC
Source organism: Rathayibacter sp. AY1B4 (assembly GCF_002932815.1). Taxonomy (NCBI): domain Bacteria; kingdom Bacillati; phylum Actinomycetota; class Actinomycetes; order Micrococcales; family Microbacteriaceae; genus Rathayibacter; species Rathayibacter sp. AY1B4. The sequence goes on from NZ_PSWN01000032.1 coordinate 2,967, forward strand.
GACCGTGCGCTTCGGCTCGACGAACCCGCTGTTCCTCGGCGACCGGCTCGACACCGACATCGCCGGCGCGAACGGCGCCGACATGGAGAGCGCCCACGTGCTCACCGGGATCGACCGGGCCAAGCAGCTCCTCGCCGCGGAGCCCAAGCTCCGGCCGACGTACATCCTCGGCGACCTGCGCGAGCTGCACCTGCCCTACCCGGCGACGACGGTCTCGCGGAACGGCACGCACGCCATCCGCGGCGCCAAGGTCCGCCTCGACGGCGACTCCGTGGTGATCGTGGACGCCGGCGACGACGCGACAGATCTGCTGCGGGCCGCCTGCTCGGTGATCTGGTCGTCCGGCCGCGCGATCTACGGCCTCGACGTGCCGGAGTCGCTCTACAGCTGAGCCTGCTCGGCGGGCTCCCGGCGTCCCTCGCGGCGCAGGAGCCCGTCGAGCCGGCCGGCCAGACCGACCGCGACGATCGCGATCAGCGCGGCGTACGAGAAGGTTGCGGCGAAGACCCCGGTCCCGGCCCCGATCAGGCCGGTGACCGCCGCCGCGAGGAGGCCCGTCAGCGCGAGGGAGACCGAGGCGCCGGTCGAGTCGGCGATCTGCAGGGCCGAGCTGTTGAAGCCCTCCCGGCCCGGAGCGGAGAGCGCGAGCGTCATCGTCCCCATCCGCGGGAACATCGTGCCCATGCCGCCGCCGGCCAGGAACCAGCCCACGCCCGCGACGATCGGGCTGAGGGCGAGCACCGTGACGAGCAGCACGACTCCGATGCCGGCGAGCACGAGCGACGTGCCGAGCCGCATCGCTCCGCCGTGGCTGAGGCGGGTGCCCGGGCGTCCCTGGAGGTTCGAGCCGAGAGCCCAGGAGACGGCGCCCGCGGTGAGCATGGCGCCCGAGAGCCAGGGCGGCAGGCCGTACTGCTCCGAGAGCAGCAGCGGCAGGTAGACCTCGGTGCCGAAGAACGCCGCGGCGACGAGGGCGCGGAGGAGGATCACCGACGGCAGGACGCCCCGGGCGCGCAGCGTGCCGACGGGCAGGAGCGCGCGAACCGCCACGACCACGATGACCACAGCGGCCGCGGCCAGGAGGCCGGCGAGGTCGGGCGCGAGCTCGGCGCTCGTGCTCAGCACGACGACTCCGGCCGAGACGACCACGGCGCGGGCGATGCGGCCCACTGCCCGGCGGTCGAAGGGGAGGCGCTCGCGCGGCTCGAGCGAGCGGAGCGTCGGCGCGATCGCGGCGCTCGCGAGGGCCACCAGGGCGACGACTCCGAAGAAGACCCAGTGCCAGCTCGCGAGCTCGGCGACGACTCCGGCCACCAGCGGCCCCACCAGCGACGGCACGACCCAGGCCGCGGCGAAGGCGCCGAAGATCCTCGGATGCAGCTCGCTCGGGTAGACCCGCGCGACGAGCACGTAGAGGGTGACGGTGATCCCTCCGCTGCCCAGCCCCTGCAGCAGGCGGGCCGCCACGAAGACCGGCATCGACTGCGCGGCGCCCGCGGCGACGAGCCCCAGGGTGAAGAGCAGGATCGCGACCACGAGCGACGGCGTCGGGCCGCGGCGGTCGGCCGAGGAGCCGGCCGCGACCATCCCGACCACGGCGGCGGCGAGCGTCGCCGCGAAGGCCAGGGGATAGAGGGCGCGGCCGTCGAGATCGGCGCTGACGATCGGCATGATCGTCGTCACGGCGAGCGACTCGAACGCGCAGAGGAAGACGAGGCTCGTCGTTCCGATGGTCGTCAGGAGGAGGGGAGCCGAGGTGATGCCGCGGCGATCACGAGAACGCACCTGCTCAACAGTACGCCGAGCGCACGGCCGGTCAGCGGTAGACGGCCCAGTCGTCCTTCGCGAGCACCGTCGGGGTGCCCTCGATCTCGACCAGCCAGCCGCGGTCGTCGCGCTCGAGGTAGCGCCCCTGCACGATCTCGGGGGCCCAGCCGCCGTCGCGGGAGGAGATCCAGCGGACGAAGCGGACGGTGCCTCCGCGCCGGAACAGTGTGCCGTTGTGGTCGCTCATGCGGGGATCTTCTTCACGGAGAGGTCGTCGGGCGACGAGGTTTCGGGGAGGAGGTGGAGGCCGAGGCGGCCGTTCGAGGCGTTCGAGAGCTCGCGCAGCCAGTGCGGGTTCAGCTCGATCGCGGCGGTGCCGTCGTACTCGTAGCGGGTGGGGATGCCGGGGTGGAGCCACAGTTCGGACCGGCGGCCCTCGGCGTCCTCGATCGTCAGGAGGAAGCCCTCGCCGCGGCGGAACCGCGAGGTGATCACGGTCTGGAGGTGGGCCAGGGCGCGGTCCTCGAAGGAGTGCGAGCTGGCGGGTGCGCCGTAGAGCAGTCGTCCCATCGCGCGCACCTCCTCACCGTCGGCGGCGCACGGAAGGCGTGCCGCACCGTCGACACTAGGTATTGCTAAGTCGGTTGACTAACAGTCTCGGCGCCGACTGCGCTTTCGGGACACACGCCGTCCGATCGCCGGAGAAGTGGTTCGATGGGTGCAGCGAGTTCCCGTCCGGGGCGCCTGCCGCTCGGAAGGTGCACCTCGATGGACGCTCGGCCAGACCTGTTCGCTCTGCTCGCGCGATTGCGCACGGCGGAGCGCGACTACGACGGCCGTGTGGAGCGGCGCCTGGGCATCGGCGCCACGGATCTCGCGGCCCTGCGGCTGATCGGAGTCGGGGAGCGGCGCGACGAGATCGTCCGCGCCGTCGACCTGTCCGCGGCCCTGTCGATCACGACGGCGGCCGTCTCCCTCCTCGTCGACCGCCTCGCCCGCGCCGGCTACGTGGACCGCACTCCCGACCCGTCCGACGGCCGCGGCCGCATCCTCTGCCTGACGGAGCGCGCGCAGAAGGCCATCGTCGGCACCGACGACCCGACCTACGAGCAGATCCGCGCGATGGTCGCGAAGGTGCCCGAATCGGAGGCCGCGACCGTCGCGGTGCTGCTCGACGGCCTCAGCCGCATCCTCGAGGGGCAGCCGCCGCCCGAGCTCGTCGACTGATCAGCTCTGCAGGGTGGCGCTCGGCGACTCGCCGAACCGCTCCGCGTAGGCCGCGCTGAAGCGGCCCGCGTTCCCGAAGCCCCAGTGCCGGGCGACGGCGGCGACCGTCGTCCCGTGGGGCGGGCTCGCCGCCAGCTCCACCCGGGCGCGGTCGAGCCGCACCAGGCGCAGGTAGGCGATCGGGCGCATCCCGAGCACCCGCTGGAACGCGGACTGCAGGCCCCGAACGGTCAGGCCCGACGCCGCCGCCATCTCGGCGGGGCCGATCGGCTCGCTGCAGTGGGCGTGCACGTACTCGACGGCCGTGCGGATCCGTGCGTTCCGGGGGGCGAGGAGCTCGGGCGGGACCGGAGCGGACTCCGGAGGGTAGAGGTCGAGCAGCGCGGAGGCCGTGGCGCGGGTGAGCTCGTCCCAGAGCAGCGGCTCGACGCGCTCGCTGCGCAGCGCGCGGGCGGAGTCGGCGACGGCGGTGCGCCAGCGGCGGATCGCCGCGGAGTCGGGGCGGTGCTCGGAGTCGAAGACGAGGGACCCGACGAGGCCCCGCTCGGCGGCGACCCGGTCGACCACTCCACGGTCGAGGTGCACCAGGCGCTGGTCGAAGTCGACGTAGTCGAAGGCGAACGGCCGGCCGACGGGGAAGAGGACGGGACGGTTCTCCTCCATCGCGATCGAGGCGCGGCCGACGTCGATCCGGCCGGAGCCGCCCACGATCCACTGCACGACGACGTCGTCCGAGTCGCCCACGCCGCCCGCGAGGCGCCCGGACATCCGCGAGGTGCGGAGGGTCATCCCGCAGTCGCCGATGGCCGCGTAGCGGTAGCTGAAGTCGGCCGCGGTGGTGGCGGCGCGCCACTCGTCGCCATTGTAGAGCCGCGCGAGGCTGTGCCGCGCCTCGTCCGGATCCTCGCCGCGGGCCTCCAGCCGGACGCGAGGGTGGTGATCGTCCACAGGTCGTTCCGGTGCCTCAGCGCGTGAGGCGCTCGATGAGCTCGCGGTAGCGCGCGGCCGTGCGCTCGACGATCTCGGACGGGAGGGTCGGCGGGAGGCCCTGGCCGTCCCAGTTGTCGGAGAGCCAGTCGCGCACGATCTGCTTGTCGAACGAGCGGCCGCGGATGCCGGCGTCGTAGTCGTCGGCGTCCCAGTAGCGGGAGGAGTCGCTGGTGAGGACCTCGTCGCCGAGGGTGACGACTCCGGTCCCGCGGTCGACCCCGAACTCGAACTTCGTGTCGGCCAGCAGCACGCCGCGGGCCAGGGCGATGGTGGACGCCTCGCGGAAGACGGCGAGCGAGAGGGTGCGCAGCGCCTCCGCGGCCTCCTCCCCGACGATCTCGACCGTGCGCTCGAAGGTGATGTTCTCGTCGTGCTCGCCCTGCGGGGCCTTCCACGCCGGGGTGTAGATCGGCTCGGGGAGCGGGTCGCCGTCCTGGAGGCCCTCGGGGAGCGGGACGCCGCAGACGGAGCCCGTCTCCCGGTACTCCTTCCAGCCGCTGCCGGAGAGGTAGCCGCGGACGACGCACTCGATCGGGAACATGTCGAGCGTCTTCACCAGCATCGACCGGCCGCGTACCGCCTCGGGGATCGCGCCCGGGATCAGATGGTTGGGGACGTCGGAGAGCTGCGCGAACCACCAGAGGGAGAGCGTGGTCAGCAGCTCGCCCTTGCCGGGGATCCCGGGCTCGAGGACCGCGTCGTACGCGCTGACCCGGTCGCTGGCGACGACGAGCATGCGGTCGGCGCCGAGCACGGGGTCGGCATCGTCGGGGGTGTAGAGGTCGCGCACCTTGCCGGAGTAGGCGTGCTGCCAGCCGGGCAGCGGCGCCGTGGTGTCGAAGGACAGGGAGTCGTCGCGGGTCACCGCACCATTCTCCCCGATCCGGGGGGCTCCGCGGCTCCTGAAGACCTCCTGTGTCCTGGCGGATCGGGGCTGTCAAGCACGCGCGGCCGCCGATCCCGCGCGCCTAGCGTCGAGACATGACCTCGCAGAACGACCAGACTCCGCAGAACGACCAGTACACGTTCCAAGACCCGACCGCGATGTTCGCCGACATCGACACGGAGGCCCAGTACCAGGAGGGCTCCGGCCTCGACTCGAAGATGGACGACCCCGCCGACCGCGGCGAGTCGACCTACCGCGGCTCCGGCCGTCTGACCGGGCGCAAGGCGCTCGTCACCGGAGGCGACTCGGGCATCGGCGCGGCCGTCGCCATCGCCTACGCCCGCGAGGGCGCCGACGTCGCGATCGTCTACCTCCCCGAGGAGGAGTCCGACGCGAAGAAGGTCGTCGCGCTGATCGAGGAGGCCGGCCGCACCGCCGTCGCCATCCCCGGCGACATCACCGACCACGACTTCGCGGTGGGCGCCGTCGCGAAGGCCGTCGAGGGCCTGGGCGGACTCGACATCCTCGTCAACAACGCGGGCAAGCAGCAGCACGTCGAGGACTTCCTCGAGCTCTCGGACGAGCAGTTCGACGAGACCTTCAAGACCAACGTCTACGCGATGTTCTGGATGACGAAGGCGGCCGTGCCGCACCTCGCCCCGGGCTCCGCGATCATCAGCACCTCGTCGATCCAGGCCTACCAGCCGTCGCCGATGCTGGTCGACTACGCCAGCACGAAGGCCACGATCAACACGTTCTCGAAGGCGCTCGCGCAGCAGCTCGCGCCCAAGGGGATCCGCGTGAACGTCGTCGCCCCGGGCCCGATCTGGACGCCGCTGCAGACCGCGGGCGGCCAGCCGTCCGACAAGCTGCCCGAGGTCGGCTCGCAGACGCCGCTCGGACGCTGGGGCCAGCCGGCCGAGCTCGCTCCCGCCTACGTGTTCCTCGCCTCCCCGGAGTCGAGCTACGTCGTCGGCGAGACGCTGCACGTCAACGGCGGCATGCCCACGCCGTAACACTCGGCGCTCACGGCGGGCCCGGTCGCGGCGCGGAGGAACCCTCTTCCGCGCCGTGGCGGGGCCCGCCGTTTTGGTTGTCGTAACAATCGACTGCTGTGCAGGTTCGTGCGCGAGAGTCGGTGCATGACCGATTCCCTGCCGATCCTCGACCTGTCCCGCCTCGACCAGGGGGAGGCGGAGGCCGCCGCCTTCCGCCGCGACCTCCGGGAGACCACGCACGACGTGGGATTCTTCTACCTCGTCGGCCACGGCGTGCCGCAGGACCTCCTCGACGACGTCGTCGCCGTCTCCCGCCGCTTCTTCGACCTGCCGGAGGAGGAGAAGCTCGCGATCGAGAACACCCTCAGCCCGCAGTTCCGCGGCTACACCCGCTTCGGCGCCGAGCTCACCAACGGCGACGTCGACTACCGCGAGCAGGTCGACATCGGCATCGACCGACCGGCCGTTCCCGCCGGGCCCGGCGTCGCCGACTACGAGCGCCTCGAGGGGCCGAACCTCTGGCCCGAGGCGCTGCCGGAGTTCCGCGAGGTCTTCGAGCGCTGGCACGCGGAGCTCGCGGCAGTCGCGATCCGGCTGCTGCGCACCTGGGCCGTCGCGCTCGACGCCCCGGAGGACGTGTTCGACGAGGCGTTCGCCGAGCGGCCGTTCTCGCTGGTGAAGGTCGTCCGCTACCCGGGCACCTCCGACCCGGAGCCCAAGCAGGGCGTGGGCGCGCACCGCGACGGCGGCGTGCTGACGCTGCTGCTGGTCGAGCCCGGCAAGGGCGGCCTGCAGGTCGAGCACGACGGCTCGTGGATCGAGGCACCCGCGATGGAGGGCGCGTTCGTCGTCAACATCGGCGAGATGCTGGAGCTCGCCACGGGCGGCTACCTCAAGGCGACGCTGCACCGCGTGATCTCGCCGCTGATCGGAACGGACCGGATCTCGATCCCGTTCTTCTTCAATCCCGCGCTCTCGGCCACCATGCCCTCGCTCCCGCTGCCCGAGGAGCTCAAGTCCGGCCTCTCGGTCGACCCGACGAACGCGCCGATCCTCGAGACCTACGGCGAGAACGCGCTGCGCTACCGCCTCCGGGCTCACCCGAACGTGGCGGCCGTCCACCACGCGGACCTGCTCGCTCCCACCGTCTGACCCGGGACGACGAAGGGCCCCCTCCCGCGCGAGCGCAGGAGGGGGCCCTTCGTCGTCAGTGCGTCAGCAGCGCGCGGCGGCCACGGGGACCGTCGCGGTGAACGCGGGCTGGCCGGTCGCCGATCCGGTCACCGTCACCGTGCCGGCCGGCATCGAGGCCAGGCGGGTGGTGAAGGCGGCGGAGGCGGACGATCCGGGTGCGACCGCGGTGAACGACTTCGAGCCGTAGGCCGAGGCGATCGTGACGTCCGCGGCAGCGGTGTCGGTGTTCTTCACGGTCGCGGTGAGCACGATCTTCCCGGCGACGCAGCGCGTGGCGACGGCGGGGACGAGCTCGAGGGTGTCCAGCGGGACGGCGGCCGAGACCGACGTGCGCACCAGCTTGTCCGGGTACCCGGTGTAGGAGGCCGTGACGCCGGTCACGCCCGCCGGGACCGAGACGCTCGCCGAGCCGCCGGAGAGCGGGACGGTCGAGGTCCACGAGCCGCCGGTGAAGGTGACCGAGCCGACGACGTCGCCCCTGTCGGCCGCCGCGACCGTCGCCGTGACCGTGCGGCCGTCGGCGGTGAGGGTCGTGGTGGAGTCGACGGCGGTGACGCCGGTCCAGTTCTTCATGGCGGTGAGGACCGTCTGCGGGACGCTCACGAACGCGCCGTGCCTCGGGCTGGCCGGGAGGCCGGCGCGGCTCTTGGGCGAGACGTTCCAGTCGGCCGACTGCGAGAGGCGGTTCGTCTGCGAGCTGCCGGCGATGGCCGCTCCGGAGGTGAGGAAGGCCTTGTAGCCGCCGTCGCCGTAGTTGTCGACGAGGAAGGCGTAGCCGTCGCCCGTGCCGGTGGTGTCGTTCGGGTCGCCCGCGTTCAGCTTGATGATCTCGGGTCCCTCACCGGCCTGGCCGGTCTCGAGCGAGGTCATCCGGGTGTCGGTGAGCTGCCACGTGGTGTTCGGGTCGGCGCTCCAGTTGGAGGAGGTCGTCCCGGCGGTCAGGACCTTCGACTTCTCGAGGAAGATGTCCTTCCCGGCCTCGAGGGTGCCGGCGGCGCCGCCCTCCTCGTTCTTGGTGAAGCGGTAGTAGTAGTCGCCGATCTTCGTGATCGTCGAGTCGATCCGCGCGTAGCCGGTGTCCTGCCAGGTGGCGGGAGGAGCGGTGAAGGTGCGGAAGTCGCGGGTGATCACGGAGAAGACGCGGGAGTAGAGCTTGTCGTTGTTGGTCTTCGTCGCGTCGGAGTAGAGGCGCGAGGAGAAGAACACGACGTAGGACTGCAGGGCGTCGTCCCAGTACGCCTCGGGCGCCCAGGTCATTCCGGCGGCCGGCTGGTTCACCGTGATGCCGGTGTCGGCGCCGTTGGTGCGGGTCCACTGCACCAGGTCGGTCGACTCCCAGACCTCGATCTTCAGGCTGCCCTTGGACTGGGCGTCGCCCCAGCCGGTGCCGCAGGAGATGCAGAGGTCGGTGGCGACCATGTAGTACTTGTCGCCGTTGTGCGAGCGGAGGATGAACGGGTCGCGCAGGCCCTTCGTGTCGGTCGTCGAGGTGATGACCGCCTTGCCGCCGTTGACCGGCGAGAAGGTGAAGAAGTCGTTGCCCGAGGTCGCGGCCTGGTAGATCTTCTCGTCGCCGTCCGACTTGAAGTACGCCGAGGCGTAGCCCGCGTCGGGAGCGGTGCGGCCGAGCTCGGCGACCGTCAGCGTGAAGGCGCGCGTCTCGGTGACTCCGTTGAGCGTCGCCTTCGCGGTGAGGGTGACGGTCCTGTCGCCGGAGCCGTAGGCCGGCCGGGTGACGACGCCGCCGCCGCGGTACGGGTCGGCCGCGCCGACCGCCGGAGCGGCGTAGGACGTGTTCGTCGGGGTGACGAGCGCCGGGTCGGACGAGGTCCAGGTGATGTCGGTGCCGTTCTTGGCGCCCTTCACCGCGAGGGGGAGGTTCTCGGTCGTGCGCGTGGCGAGCTTCAGCGCGTCGAGGTCGTCGTTGATGCTCGGGGCGAGCACGACGACGTCGAAGGCGATCGTCGCGCCCTGAGCGGTGGTCGCCGTCAGAGTCACCGGGGTGTTCTGCGCGATCGTGCGCGAGACGACGCCGGTGGTCGAGACGACCGCGCTGTTCGAGGAGGTCCAGGTGAGCGGGACGCCGCTGCTGGAGGCGGGCAGCGTCAGGTTCGAGGAGACCTGGGTCAGCGACGGGTTGCCGGCCAGCAGGACGGGCTGGATGTCCGAGCGCAGCAGGGCGGAGGTCGCGGACGCCTTCGCGTCGGCGGTCGGCATGCTCGAGGCGACCTGCTCGGCGGTGAGGGAGGTGTCCCAGAACTTCACGTCGGTGACGTCGGCGGTCACCAGGGCGTCTCCGGTGTAGAGCGAGCGCCCGAGGTAGCCGAGCGTGGATCCGGTCGGGACGATGCTCGCCATCGACTTCGTGGTGTTCGCCGTCGAGATCTGCGTGCCGTCGCGGTAGAGGGTCAGCACGGTGCTCGACCCCGTGCCGGTGCCGACGAGCGTGAGGGTCGTGAACCCGGGGTTCAGTGTGCCGCCGAACGGCATGCGGGTCTCGCCGTTGCTGGTGGGCTCCTTGACGCGGATGCCCGCGAGGACCTGTCCGCTGGGCGAGCCGTCCGGGTTGCGCGGGTTCACGAAGACGTGGTTGCCGAGCTGCGTGGTGTTCCACGGGCCGACGCCGTCGCCGATGACCCAGCCGAACTGGTTGGCGGTGGTCTGCGTCTTCACCGTGTACTCGACGGCGAAGGCGTTGTCGGCTCCGGTGACCAGGCCCTGGGGGAGGCTCGCGTAGCCGTCGTTCTTGAACCGGGCGACCTGGTCGCCGCCGGCGTTCGCGAAGGAGGCGTCGGTGAGGCCGGTCAGGGTGGCGTTGCGTCCGTTGCCCGAGATGTCGAGCAGGGCCGAGCCGGCGTGCGACATGTCGTAGTGCGCGGTGGGCGCCGGGACGTCGACGGCCTGCGCCGAGACGGGGACGAGAGCACCGGTGAGGGCGACGCTCGTGCAGGCGAGAGCGGAGAGGAAGAGGGATCGCACGCGGCGCCGAGGCGCGGCGGCAGGGGGCTCCGGGGAGCGTCGTCTCATCGTCGAGACCTTTCCTTCAGGGGAGGGATGCGTCGAGCCGAGGGGACCGACGCGTGTGTTCACGTTAACATGTGAGCCGCCTCAGAGCCATGGTGGAATTGCTCCGGCGTCGGGAGCGAACCATGCGACAGGGGCACGCCTCGGCGCAAGACCTGCACCCGCGAGCGCCCGGGGCGTAGCGTGAACGCACCGCATCCTGGCCCCCGGTGACGGAACCATGCCCATCCGCCTGCCCTGCGAGGACTTGACCATGACGACGCTCTTCCACACCGGAGGCTCCCTCTCCCTCGACGACGCGACCGCCGACGCCGTCGTCCGCTACTCGCTCGCGCTCGCGCAGCAGCACCGGATGAGCACGGTCAGCGTCGCCGACGACTCGGCCCCCTCCTCCGTCGTGACGCTCACCATCGGGCTCGGCGTCCCCCTGGTGGTCGCAGGGACCGGTAGCGCAGCGGCGGAGTCGAGCGCCGAGATCCTCGCGCGCCTCGACGCGCTCGACGGCGCGGGCGGTCCGGTGCCCGCCTCGGACGTCGACCCCCGCGCGACGTGGGAGCTCGAGAACGAGTACTGAGCTCCGAGCCGCGGCGCCGCCGGCGCGGATGCGCCCCGCTCCTGCTCCGTGGGCGCGGAGCGTCAGCGCCGGTAGTCGCGGATGATCTCCTGGGCGAGCGTCGTGATCGGGGTCGACGTCGCTCGCGCGCGGACCCGCAGCACCTCGAAGGCCTGCTCGACCGTGGTGCGGTGGGCGTAGGCGAGGATCCCCTTCGCCTGCTCGATCAGCACCCGGCTGTCGAGGGCGTGCTGCAGCTGCTCCTGGGTGACCGTGCTCTGCTGGAGCGCGCGCTGATGCAGGATCCCGATCGTCGCGACGTCGGCGAACGCCTGCACGACCGCGATGTCGTCAGGATCGAGCCGCCCCGGCCGGGCCTGGAAGAGGTTGAGGGAGCCGATCGTCGTCCCCGCCGAGCGCATCGGCACGCAGTGCGCCGAGAGCACGTCGAGCTCGACCGCCAGCGTCCGGAACTCCGCCCACTCCTCGCCCACGGCGCGGGCGTCCTCGACGATCACCGGCCGCCCGGTCTCGGAGCACTGGATGCACGGGCCCGACCCGCTGTCGAGCTGAAGCAGCTCGATCAGCCGGGTGTCCTCGTCCGTGGAGGCGAGCACCTCGAGGGAGCCGGTGGAGTCGGCGAGGACGAGCCCCGCCGAGACGGCGTCGAAGAGGGTCGCGCTGCTCTCCACGAGGGTCTGGGTGAAGTCGACGACGTCGTAGTCGTCGACCAGTGTGTCGGAGAGGGCGACGAACGTCTGGATGACGCTGCGCTCGCGGGAGTTCGTCACCATGTGTCGTCCTGGGCGGTGAGAGGGCGGTCGGGGAACCCGTCGTGCCGGGCCACGATGCCGGAGGCGACATCGACGACGGAGCGCTGCTGGGCGAAGGCGTGGGCGCGCAGCAGCAGCTGCGCCTCCTCGGCCGTGCTGCCGTAGCGCGCGATGATCATGCCGGTCGCCTGGTGCACCACGCGTCGCGAGCGCGGATTCGTGCTCTCCTCGACCTCGTTGTCGCGCAGCACCGCGGCCAGCACCAGCAGCGCCGTCGCGGTGGTCGAGGCGCTGATCCGGCCGAGGAGGGAGTCGCTGAGCGACGTGGGGCGGCGGGAGTAGAGGTCGACCGCGCCGATCGAGAGCCCCGCGATCGAGAGCGGGAAGGCGAAGACCGCGCGCACCGCCGTGGGGCCGATCGCCTCGGTGAAGAGCGGCCAGCGCTCCTCCGCGCCGGTGTCCGGCACCGAGACGGGGCCGGCAGCGCGGATCGCCTCCCAGCACGGGCCCTCGCCGAGGTCGATCTGGATCTCGTCCAGCCGGCTCGCGGTGCTGTCGCTCGCGGCGACGGTCTCGCCGCCGAAGGGGCTGCCGAGCGTGGAGATCGCGACGCCGTCGATCGGATACCCGCGCAGATACGGGTCGCAGAGAGCGTCGGAGTCGGTCACCGCGCCCATTTTAGCCGTCGGCTCCGCTCGGAGCGACGCTCCGCCGGACCGGCGGGGACCACGACGCGGTGACGCGCGGGGGCCCGCCTGGCTGCGCTGCCCGGGCGCACGAGGCGACGGCCCGTGAAGCGGCTCGTCGGGCGCGGACGGTGCATGGTGCGGGGCGACGGGAGCCGGAGGACGGCGGCCTGCACGGCGACGGAGCGGCTCAGGCCGGGGTCGATCGAGCCGGGACGCTCGAGGGCGGCGATGAGGTCGTCGAGGACGGCGAAGGCGGGATCTGTCATCACGGCTCCTGGCCGGGTGTCCGCGGCCGTTGTTCTGCGCGCCGGGGCGCGGGCGGTGTCGATCGGGTGTCGCCGTGCGGGGTCCGCGCACGACGTCGACGAGGTCCTGCACGACGGTACGGGGCGCGGATCGACCGGACGACGTGGTTGACCTCCCCGAGGTCCGCCGCTACTCGTGCTCTGCGTTGAGCTCGTCGAAGTCGTTCGTGATGATCGACAGCGGGGTGTACGGCGTGATGAGGAGGAGCGCCGGGTTCGCGCGTCCCTCGCCGTAGTTGACCGTCAGCCATTGCGGCGTCGGAGAGGCGAGGGCGGCCTCGACCTCGGCGCGGAACTCGTCGAGGCTCCTGTTGTTGACCGTGTAGGCGGTGCCGTTGTAGATCAGGTCGATGCGCTTCACAGCTGATCGCCCTTCGCCGGAGGACGCACCGGTTCGGCGGGCTCCGAGATCACGTACAGCCCGCCCGCGGAGTTCGCGAGGTCGGTGAGCGCGGAGATCCAGGCGGGGTTGATGCGGGGCATCCGGCCGCCGAAGTACTTGTAGCGGAGCGCGTGGGAGGGGTGGATCCAGATCGCGCTGCGGCCGTCGCCCATGCTGTGGTCGTCGCGCCAGCTGAGCAGGAACGACTCGTTGCGGCGCAGCTTCGCGGTGATGACGATCTGCAGGTGCGCGAGCACGCGGTCCTCGAAATCGATCTCGACGGTCCCGTCGTAGTGCAGCTTCCCCATCGGCGTCTCCAGCCCCTGATCTCCGGCCGGCAGGCGCCCGCCGTTGCCACCACCCTTCCGCAGACCGGAGGGATCCGACAACCCGGCCTGCCATTCTCTGCTCGATCTGTCCAGGTCTTCCGTCAGCGGCGGTCCTCTGTCAACCTCCTCCCTCCACGCAGCCGGCGCTGCCGAGCATGGACGGCATGAAGCACATCCTCTTCGCCGACAAGACGATCCTCGTGGGGGACGAGGCGGCCGACGCGCTCGTCGAGTACGCCGTCGCCCTCGCCGCGAAAGGCGCGGCCGACACCGTCGAGTACACGGGGATCGGCGCGGACGGCGGGACGGTCGACGCCACCTTCCTCGTGAACGCCGCGGCCGCCCTCATCGTCGAGACCACGCCGAGCGACCTGCCCGAGCCGGACAACGCGGCGGAGGTGGCACGGCTGCGCGAGCGGATCGACGCGCTCACCGGCGAGCATCCCGTGCAGCCCGGCGACGGCGAGCTGACCAGTGGTGCCGACTACGAGGACTCCTACGAGCAGTGAGTGGTTCCCGTGGTGCGGACCCGGACCCGGACCCGGACCCGGACCCGGACCCGGACCCGGACCCGGATGCGACCGGCGTCCGCTACCACTGCGAGGCTCCGCAGTGAACCCCCTGATCGGCTGAGGGGAGGCGGACGTACCGTGGCCCTGCGGGTCGCCGACGACACGATCACCGGTCGACCGCTACGGGCACGGCCGCGGGTCGGCCGGGGAGGACGGACACCATGACCGGAGACCATCCCTTCTGGGTGCGCCTCGCGCGCAAGGAGCCGCAGTGCGCCATCGTGCGCGGCCGGGTCTTCGAGATCGGTGCCCCCGACGAGCGGGACGGCGCCTTCCTCCTCACGGTCTGGGAGAAGGGGCGGCCCGTCGGGCACGTCCTGAACGTGGATCCGCCCGCCTACAAGCCGTGCGGACCCGGGCACCCGGTCGAGCCGCAGCGGGTCGACGGGGTCGAGGAGCTGCTCGAGCTCCTGGTGCCCCAGCGCACCCGGCTCGCGGCGCACGGCTGACGCCGCTCCCGTCCGCGGGGGCCGCCCGAGTCCTGTGCACCGGGAGCGGGGCGAGCGCTGAGCACCCGCTGACGGACGCCCGGGACGGGGGAGTCGTGCGGCCGGGCGGCGGCTGGCATCCTGACCTCGGTGCGACGAGCGCGCCCGCGAGGGGGAGCCCGATGAGCACCACCGAGGACGTCGACGACGGGACCGCTGAGTTCGGGTACCGCCCCTCCCTCACCCGCGGCATCGGCCGCTTCGGCAGCTTCGCCGCGGGCGTGAGCTACATCTCGATCCTGACCGGCACGTTCCAGCTCTTCTCCTTCGGCTTCGCTCTCGGCGGTCCCGCCTACTGGTGGTCCTGGCCGATCGTGTTCGCCGGGCAGCTCATGGTGGCCCTGTGCTTCGCCGAGCTCGCCGCCCGCTACCCGGTCGCCGGCTCCGTCTACAACTGGAGCAAGCGCCTCGCCGGGCCGACGGTGAGCTGGCTGGCGGGCTGGCTGATGGCCACCGCGTCCGTGGTCACGCTCGCGGCCGTCGTGCTGGCGTACCAGGCGACGCTCCCGCAGATCTGGAGCGGGTTCCAGCTCGGCGGCTCCGCGGGGGTGAGCGCGGTGGTCTGGGGAGCGCTGCTGATCGCGTTCACCACCGCGGTCAACGCGCGCGGCGTGCGCCTGATGGCCCGGATCAACAGCGTCGGCGTGCTGATCGAGCTCGTCGCGGCGGTGCTGCTGGTGGCGGTGCTCGCGGTGAACGTGGTGCATCCGCCGACCGTGCTGCTCGACACCAGCGACTACGGCGGGAGCACGCCGGGCGGGTACGCCGGCGCGTTCCTCATCGCCGCGATCGCGTCGGCGTACGTGATGTACGGGTTCGACACCGCGGGCTCGCTCGGCGAGGAGACGGTCGACCCGCGCCGGACCGCGCCGACGGCGATCCTGCGGGCGGTGACCGCCTCCTTCGTCCTCGGCGGCCTCATCCTGCTCCTGGGCATCCTCTCGGCGCCCGACCTCGCCGACCCGGCGCTCGGGCAGGCGTCGGGCGGGCTGCAGCGGATCGTGCTGCAGGTGCTCGGGGCCCCCCTCGGAACGGTCCTCCTGCTCTGCGTGGTCGTCGCGATCACGGTGTGCGCGCTGGCGGTGCACACGGCGGCCATCCGACTGATCTTCGCGATGGCCCGCGACAACGCCCTGCCCGGCAGCCGCGTGCTCGCCCGCGTCGACCCGCGGCGCGGGACCCCGGTGGCGCCGGCGCTGGTCGTGGGGGTGCTCGCGGTACTGATCCTGGTCGTGAACATCGGGACGCCGGCGATCTTCACGGCCGTGACGAGCGTGGCGGTCATCCTGATCTACCTCGCCTACCTGCTGGTGACGGTGCCGCTGCTGATCGCCCGGCTCCGCGGCCGGTGGCCCGCAGCCGCGCCCGGGCGCTTCTCGCTCGGCCGCGGGGGCCTGCCGGTGAACGTCGTCGCGGTGCTCTGGGGCGCGGCGATGACGGTCGACCTCGCGTGGCCGCGCGTCGAGGTCTACGGGGAGGAGCTGCGCTGGAGCGCGGTCGTCGTGATCGCCGCGGTCGTCGGGATCGGCCTGGCCTGGTTCCTCCTCCGCGGCCGGCACCGCCTCGGCACCCTTCCCGCGCACGCGCTCCCCTCGACGCCGCCGCAGGGCTGAGCCGGAAGGCCCGTTCTCGAGGCGGGAGGACGGGCGTGCCAGGGCGAATCGGCGGCGGCACCGGGAGGAGGATGGGGGAGCGCGTGCTCGGCCGAGCGCCGCGGGGAGGAGCGCGCGTGCGGAACCGCCTGGCGACTCCGTCCCTGCTCGCGCACGCCGTGCTCATCCAGGCCGTCGCGTTCCTGCTCCGGCCGGCCGCCGTCTACCAGGCGATCCGGCTCGACGTGCCGGCCTGGGCGCTCGGGGCGCTCGGCGCCTCGTTCGCGCTGGTGCCGCTGCTGATCGCGCTGCCGGTGGGCGGGCTGGTCGACCGGGTCGGCGCCCGGGCCGTGATGGCCGTCGGCTCGCTCGTCGCGGTGGGAGCGGCCGCGGTGCTGCTCCTGGCGGGCGGGAGCGTCGCGGGGCTGCTCCTCGGCATCGCCCTGCTCGGCGCGGGGCACCTGGGCTGCGTGGTCGGGCAGCAGACCGTCGTCGCGGGCGGCACCGGAGGGACGCGGCTCGACAGCCGCTTCGGCTACTACACGTTCGCCGCGTCGCTCGGGCAGGCGATCGGGCCCGCATTCATCCCGGTGCTCGCGGGCGGCTCGGTGCGGCCCGACCCGGCGCCGCTGTTCCTCGTGGGCGGGATCCTCGCGGTGCTGCTGCTCGTCTCGACGGCGGGGATCCGCAGCCCGTCCCCGCGCGGACCCGCGGCGGAAGGGGCGGCGGCTCCGGGCTCGACGCTCGGTCTCCTCCGGGTGCCGGGCCTCGCGCGCGCCCTGCTGACCAGCGCGACCGTCGTCGCCGCCGTCGACCTGACCGTCGTCTACCTCCCCGCCCTCGGCGCCGAGCGCGGGCTCCCGGCCGGCGTCGTCGGAGCCCTGCTCACCGTGCGCGCGCTCGCGTCGATGGCCTCGCGGCTCCTCCTCGGCGCGGCCACCGCCCGGCTCGGGCGCACCCGGGTGATGGTGGGCGGCATCCTGATCTCGGCGCTCTGCCTGGTGCTGGTCGCCCTGCCCGCGCCGACCGTGCTCCTCTTCGTCGCGGTCGCCGCCCTCGGCCTGGGCCTCGGGATCGGCCAGCCCATCACGATGTCCTGGCTGATCGAGCGCACCCCCGCCGACCGCCACGGCCGCGCCCTCGCGCTGCGCCTGGCCGGGAACCGCCTCGGGCTGATCGCCCTGCCCAGCCTCCTCGGCGTCCTCGCGGCGGCGTCCGGAGCGGGCGGCGTCCTCATCGGCACCGGTGCCGCGGTCGGCGCGACCCTCCTCCTGCTGCGTGGGGTGCGCCTGGACTGAGGTGCCCGGGGCCGCAGCGGATCGGCGGCGCGAGCGGCGATGCCGGGCCTCGCAGTCGGAAGACCGGAGGGTCAGCTGCCCGGCTCCTCCACGCGGACGTCCTCGGCGGCCTTGTCGGCGCGCCAGCCGCGCCAGACCGGCTGGCGGAGGGTGCCGGAGGCGGTGCGCTCGCGGTAGCGGACCTCGCCGACCAGGACGGGCGACACCCAGTGCACTCCGCGCGACTCGAGCGGAGGGACGGAGACGGCGGGCTCCTCGGTGGCGTGCTCGGCCAGGCGGTCGACCAGTCCGCGGCGCTCGCGGTCGCTGAAGCCGGTGCCCACACGGCCGGAGTAGGCGAGCCCGTCCTCGCCGGGGATCGCGGTCAGCAGCGCCCCGACCGAGCCCTGCAGGCCGCCCTCGCCCTCGCGCCAGCCCACGATCACGACCTCCTGCAGCCGGTGGTGGGTGAGCTTGATCCAGTCGCGCGAGCGGCTGCCCTCCTGGTAGCGCGAGTCGCGGCGCTTGGCGACCACGCCCTCGAGGCCGAGGGCGCGGCTGGTGGCCATCGCCTCCTCCAGGTCGCCGTCGAACACGGACGGGACGTGCACGCGCTCGTTCTCGGCGACCAGCTCGACCAGTGCCGAGCGACGGGTGTCGTAGTCGCTCCCGGTCAGGTCCTCTCCTGCGCGCTCGAGCAGGTCGAAGACCATCAGGTGCACCGGAGTGGACCGGGCGGCCGCCTCGATCTCGCGCGGCTTCGTCAGCCCGCCGCGGGTCTGCAGGGCACCGAAGTCGGGGCGCCCGCGAGCGTCGAGGGCGACGATCTCGCCGTCGAGCACGGCGTCGGCGGCGGCCTCGGCGAGCGGGGCGAGCAGATCGGGGAACGCCGCGGTCAGGTCGTTGCCGTTGCGGCTCGTGAGGGTCGCGGTGCCGCCCTGCACCCGCACGAGAGCGCGGTAGCCGTCCCACTTCATCTCGATCGCGGCCCCCGGGTCCACGTCACCGCGGCGTCCGGCCGTGGCGAGCATGGGGCGGTGGCGGCGCGGGGCGGAGTCCTCGGCCGGGCGGTCGGAGGAGGGTGCGGGGCGGGGAGCGGGCGACGCGGCGGACGCGGCCGCCCTGCCCCGTCGCTGCGTCCCGTGCCCGTGAGCGGGACCCGGCGCCATCAGGTGCAGGAGCCAGTTCTTCTCGGCGCCCTCCCTCGAGCCCGTGTGCAGCAGGGCGTAGCGACGGGGCTCGCCGCCGAGCCCGCCGTCGGGGCGGCCGGTCAGCACCGCGATCACCTCCTTCCCCTCGCGCCACTTCTCGAGCGCGTAGGTGCCCTCGTCCCAGATGCGCACCTCGCCGCCGCCGTACTCGCCGGCCGGGATCGTGCCCTCGAAGGTCGCGTACTCGAGGGGGTGGTCCTCGGTCTGCACCGCGAGCCGGTTCGGGTCGCCCTCCAGCGGCGGGCCCTTCGGCACCGCCCAGCTGACCAGGACGCCGTCGTGCTCGAGCCGGAAGTCGTAGTGCAGGCGCCGCGCGTGGTGCTCCTGGATGACGAAGGAGTCGCCCGAGGAGGTGCCCGCGGACGCCGCCTCGGGCACCGGCTCCGGCGTCTTCGACGCGTCGCGCATGCTGCGGTAGGTCGCCAGGCGGTCGGAGGAGGCGTCCGTCGCGGCGAAGCCCGCCATCCGCTCCGGGGTCGGCTCGAGCCCGGCACCCCGGACGGCGAGCAGCGGGCGGAGGAGGTCGCCGTCGCTCCGCAGCCGCTCCACCACCTCGTCGGGCGACAGGTGGCGCAGGTCCTCGGCGCCCAGCTCCTCCCACGTGCGGGGCGCGGCGGCGGCCGGCCGGAGGCGCCCGCGGAGGGAGTAGGGGGCGATGGTCGTCTTCGCCGCGCTGTTCTGGCTCCAGTCGACGAGGACCTTGCCCTCGCGCAGGGTCTTCTTCATGTCCGAGACGACGAGGTCGCGGTGGTCCGACTCGAGCGCGCGCGCCAGCTCGTGCGCGACCGCCGAGATCTGGTCGCTGGAGGCGGAGGCGTCCAGCGGGCAGTAGAGGTGGATCCCCTTGCTTCCGCTGGTCACCGGCAGCGGAGCCAGCCCCATCCCCTCCAGCAGGTCGCGGGCGAGGAACGCGACCTCGGCGCACGCGGCGAGGCCCGCCCCCTCGCCCGGGTCGAGGTCGAGCACGAGACGGTCGGGCGGACGGCGCTCGCCGTCGGAGCCCACCCGCCACTGCGGGACGTGCAGCTCGAGCGCCGCCTGCTGCGCCAGCCAGGTGAGCCCGGCGACGTCGTCGACCAGCGGGTACTCGACGTCGCGCGACGAGTGCGCGAGCCGGGTCCGGCTCAGCCAGTAGGGGGCGGAGGAGGGGAGGTTCTTCTCGAAGAAGACCTCGCCCGGATGCTCGGCGGTGCCCACTCCGTCGACCCAGCGCTTCCGGGTGACCGGGCGGCGCGCGAGATGGGGCAGCATCGCGGAGGCGACGGAGGCGTAGTAGGAGAGCACGTCGGCCTTGGTGAAGCCCGTCTCCGGGTAGACGACCTTGTCGAGGTTCGTCAGCCGCAGCCTCCGCCCGCCGACCGAGACGATCTGCTGCGAGGCGGCCATCCCCCCATGGTGGAGGCAGGCGCGCGCCGAGGGAACCCCGGACCGTCGCGGGAACCCGCAGCGAGCCGCCTCCACGACTCGGGGTTCCCTCGGCGGCGGGGAGTAGCGTCGACGCACCACGTCCGAAGGAGCCCTCCGTGCCCGACACGATCGCCGACATCCCCCTCACCACGATCGACGGCACCACGTCGACCCTCGCCGACTACCCGCCCGTGCGGCTGATCGTCAACGTCGCCTCCCGCTGCGGCCTCGCCCCGCAGTACGAGAAGCTCGAGGCCCTGCAGAAGAGCTACGGGGAGCGCGGATTCACGGTCCTCGGCTTCCCGAGCAACCAGTTCCTCCAGGAGCTGAGCGACGAGGACAAGATCAAGGCGTACTGCTCGACGACCTGGGGGGTCACCTTCCCGATGTTCGAGAAGGTCCGCGTCAACGGCCGCTCGGCGCACCCGCTCTACGCGGAGCTCACCAAGGCGGAGGACGAGAACGGCAAGGCCGGCCGGGTGAAGTGGAACTTCGAGAAGTTCCTGATCACGGCCGACGGCACGGTCCACCGGTTCCGCCCGACGGTCGAGCCCGACGACCCGCGGATCGTCGACCTGATCGAGGCGTCGCTCCCCGCCTGATCCCGCTCAGCGGCGGGCGCGGGGCGGAGCACGCCGCCCGTCGCGGATCAGCGGTCGCGGAGCCCCAGGGTCGAGCGGGCGTCCGCGGGCTCGACGCCCTCGGGGCAGACGATGTCCGAGACGTCGAACGGCGTCGCGCGCGAGAACGGGATCATCTCGATCCCGTCGACGTGGCGCAGCAGCACGAGGCCGCCCTCGCCCTCGCGCAGGCTCCGGCGCACCTGGCGCAGGAAGATGCCGGCCATGTCGAGCTCGACGACGAAGGAGCGGCCGCTCACGTCGATCCGGCAGCCGATGACCGGCTGGGAGCCGACGGAGACGGAGTCCGGCACGCGGTGCGGCTCGATCGGCTGCTCCTTGCGAAGCGTCCGCACCGGGGTGAGGGTGGGCAGGCCGGTCGCTCGCGCGGTGTCCGTCATGGTCGTCTCCGTCCGTCGACGTCCGCCGATGGTTCCGGGGACGTCTTCTCGACGGTACTTCGCGTCCCCCGCAGAGGGGACGGGGTTGACGGCCGTGCGATCAGGGGGCAGCGGGGCCCAGGAGCGGCGGAGCTCAGGAGCCCTGGCGCTGCTCCTCGGGCTCCGGCAGGACCGAGAGCTCGCCGTGCATGCTGGCGACGCTGAGCATCTGCTCGATCCACGCGCGGTTGAGCTTGGGCTGGTGCGCCTCGGTGAAGCGGAAGTGCAGCGGCACCGACGGGTGCAGCCAGACGGAGCTCCGGCCGTGTCCGGTGGAGGCGTCCTCCATCCACGAGAGCGAGAAGGCTTCGTTGCGGCGCAGCTTCGAGAGGACGGCGACCTTCAGGTGCGCGAGGACGCGCTCCTCGAATTCGATCTCGAGGTTCTGCGGTCCGTAGATGAGCGTGGCCACGGGCCCCCTTCGTTCATCGGGCCGGCCCTGGCGGACGGCTCCTCGGGGGACGGTATCCGCTCGGACCCCGGTGCGGGGAATCGGGCGGGAGACACGCCGGACCCCCATTGACAGTCCCGCGGACGGGACGTAGCACTGCCGGGCGTGCTGGGCGCCACGTTAGCCGACGCATGTAGCGAGAGTCGATGCTCCGTCGCGGATCTCCCGTCGGCCGGGGCCGGCCCGGGAGCGAGCGCGGGCACCTCCGGCCGCCGGCCGCGCCGCTCAGGATCCCGTCACGGCCCGGCCGGCGCGTCCCACCCCTCCTGCGGAGTCGCGCAGGTGCCGCGGAAGACGTACTGCGACGGCAGCTTCCGCTGGTGCGAGGACCAGTCGATCGCCGGCCGCCGCTGCTCCGGAGGCAGGTAGCCGAGCCGGTACACCGCCATCAGCTCCAGCTCGTCGGGCACGGCGAGCAGCGACTCGATCCGCGCCCACGCTCCCGGCACCTCCATCGGGAACGACACGAACTGGATCCCCATCCCCAGCTCGACCGTGCTCAGCCAGACGTTCTCCATCGCGGCGCCCATGCTGAACACCGAGTAGAAGGAGGAGAGCTCGCCCGGCCGGTACTCGGAGCGGTCGAGCATCACCCCGAGCAGCAGCGGCGATCCCGCGACGAGCCGGCGGTTCTCCTCGCCGAGCGTCTGCGGGACGCGGAGGGAGTTCATCAGGAACTGCCCGCGCTTCGTGAAGACCTGCTTCGTGAAGGGGCGGAGCGGAGCCGGCAGCTTGTCGAACAGCATCCCGTCGCGCCGCTGCTCCATCTCCTCGCTGCTGAAGCGGAAGTAGGGCTTGTAGCGCTCGAAGAACGTGCCGTTCGACATCGCGGTGGTCATGCTCTCGCCGCTGATCGCGGCGATCCGGTCGATCGTCTCGCGCTCCTCGACGAGCACGAACCGCCACGGCTGGCTGTTGAGCTGCGAGGGCGCCCGGCCGGCCACCTCCATCAGGAGCCGCTGGTGCTCCTCGGAGACGGGGTCGGGCAGGAACGCGCCGTTGGTGGTCTTCCGGCGCCGGACGACATCGAGGAACTCCATGCCTCGATCCTGCCCCGATCGATCGCGCAGAGGGGGGAGCGGCGGCGGCCCGGGGCGCGCGCGGTAGCATCGAGGGTCCTGTGCAGGCTCGAGGGAAGCGGTGGAACGGTGAAGACGAGGGTCATCTTCTACCTTCTCGGAGGTGTGTTCGTGCTCGGCGCGGGCATCAACTCGGTCGTGGGCAGCGGCTTCTCGGTGCCGAACCTGCTGACGATGCTCTGCGGCGCGCTGATCCTCGCGATCGCCGGCTGGCAGGCGCTGCGCTCGTACCGCTCCGACCCCGACCGCGACGTCGAGCCCCCGCGCTAGAAGCCGGGGCGCGTCAGCGCAGGGCTGACCCGGCCCTGAGACGCTGGAGCACTCCTCGGCGCCGCGCCGGCCGCCGCGTCCGCCCGAGAGCGGCGAGCACGAACGGAGCCGCCGCCAGCGCGATCGCCGGGTGCCGACGTCCGTGCGTCCCCGCGAAGGGGATCACCGCCAGCGGGACGGCGGCGGGAGCCAGCGCGGACGCGGCGCGGGTGTCCGACCGTCGCAGCGTCGCCCAGGCCAGAGCGGTGAGCGTCGACGTGCAGATGTAGAGCGCGTGATGGATCCAGTGCCAGCGGCCCGTGCGGAGAGCGCCGGTGGCGACGGCGGTGCCGAGGGCGCAGTTGGCGGAGTAGCTGACAGCGGCGGCGCGCAGCCAGAGCGGACCGGAAGCGCTCACCCTCCGCCGCGTCCTCACACCTCGCCCCGCGCGAGCAGCAGCCGGTAGGGCGCCGCGCGCTCGACCCGCCACCCCTCGGGCGCCACAGTCCGCAGCTCGGCGGCGGTGAAGCTGCGCCGCACCGACAGCGACCCGTCGTAGTGGAGGAACGAGCCGGCCGCGATCGGTCGCGTGGCCAGCAGGTAGGCCGTGTAGGCCAGCCGCGAGCGCTCGATGTCGTTGTGGAGGGCGCGCGGGGCCAGGCGCTCGCTGTCGGCGAGCAGGTCGGCGAGCGACTCCGGCGACAGGTGGTGCAGCACGTGGTTGGAGGTCACCAGCTCGAAGTGCTCGCCCTCGGCGACCAGGTCGGCGCTGCTCGCGCGGCGGAACTCGACTCCGGGCGGCGCGGGCGTGGACGTGGCGAACGCGGAGGCGCGCTCGTCCGGATCGACGGCGGTGATCGCCAGGCGGAGGCCGTCCTCGCGGGCCCAGCCGGCGAGGGAGCGGGCGACGTCGCCGCCTCCGGAGCCGATGTCGAGCAGGCGGAACGGCTCGTCGGGCCGCAGCAGCGGACGGAGGCGCGAGCGGTAGAGGCCACGCCACCCCGAGACCAGCCGGTTCACGGTGCCGAAGCGGGCGTAGGTGGCGTCGAGCAGGGTGCGGTCGCAGTCCGGGTCGTCCATCAGCTCCTGCTCGGAGACCTCGCGGTGGCGCAGGTCCGGCGCGAGAGGGGCTCGCGGAGTCACTCCCCGCCCCGCTTGGTGAGCAGCGCGAGCTCGACGGTGAGGCCGGGCCCGAACGCCATCGCGCCGATTCGCTCGCCGTCGGCCGCCTCGCCGTGCAGCAGGCGCCGCAGGATGAAGAGGACGGTCGCGCTCGACATGTTGCCGTTGGTCCGCAGCACCTCGCGCGACGGGGCCAGCTGCTCGTCGCTGAGGGCGAGCGAGGCCTGCACCTTGTCGAGGATGCTGCGGCCGCCGGGATGGATCGCCCAGCGCTGCACGTCGCTCCGCTCGACCTCGGCGCCGGCCAGCAGCGGGGCGACGGCCGCCTCGATGTTCGCTCCGATGATCGAGGGCACGTAGGTGCTCAGCCGCATCGAGAAGCCGTGGTCGCCGATCGTCCACGCCATCTCGGTCTCGCCCTCGTCGGTGAGCGTCGTGGCGAGCGCGTCGAGCTCGAGCACCGGGACGCCGGGCGCGGCCTCGCGGGCGGTGACGACGGCCGCCGCACCGCCGTCGGCGAAGACGGAGGTCGCGACGATCTGCTCCGGGTCGTTGGAGCTCGTGAGGTGGATGGTGCACAGCTCGACCGCGACGACGAGGACGACCGCCTCCGGGCCGGCCTCGCAGAACTGGCGGGCGGCGCGCAGGCCGGGGAAGGCGCCGTAGCAGCCCATGAAGCCGAGGTGGAAGCGCTGCGTCGAGGGCGCGAGGCCGAGGCGGCGGACCAGCTGGTAGTCAGGCCCCGGAGCGTAGAAGCCGGTGCAGGAGACGGTCACCACGTGGGTGACGTCCTCGGCCGTCATCGACGCGGACGCGAGGGCGCGGCGGGCCGCCTCCGTGAAGAGCTCGGGAGCGCGCTCGGTGTAGACGGCGTTGCGCGCCGCCGTCCCCGGGTCGAGCACCAGGCCGCTCCCCGCGTCGTAGAAGACGCTCGCACCCTCCCGCTCGACCCGGTCGAGCTCGTCGACCACCGTGCTGCGGGTGTCGATCCCGGACGCGTCGAAGGCCGCGCCGATCAGGCGGGACCCGAGCCGGGTCATCGCGGGCTGGGACGCGAAGAGGTCGCGCACCTCGGACTGGCGCAGGACCGTGGTCGGCACCGCCGTCTCGATGCTGCGGATGTGGACACTCACCCGCAGGAACCTATCGCGGAATCCTGCGGGTGAGCGGTGCCCTGGAGCGTGATCAGAGGATCGGCTTCCCGCCGGTGACGGCGATCGTCGACCCGCTGATGTAGCTCGCCTCGTCGGAGGCGAGGAGGACGTAGGCGGGGGCCACCTCGGCCGGCTGCCCGGGGCGGCCCAGCGGGACCTGCTCGCCGAACTCGGCGACGGCCTCCTCCGGCATGGTCGAGGGGATCAGCGGCGTCCAGATCGGGCCGGGCGCGACCGAGTTGGCGCGGATGCCCTTCTCGCCGAGCGCCTGCGCGAACGAGGCGGTGAGGCTGAGGATCGCCGACTTCGTGGCGGCGTAGGGGAGCAGCTGGTACGACGGCTGGTCGGACTGCACCGAGCTCGTCGCGATGATCGACGCGCCCTCCTTCAGGTGGGGCAGCGCCGACTTCACGAGGTGGAAGTAGGCGCTGATGTTCGTCGCGATCGTGCGGTCCCACTCCTCGTCCGGGATGTCGGTGACGCTCTCGCGGCTCATCTGGAAGGCGGCGTTGCTGACGAGCACCTCGAGGTGGCCGAAGCGCTCGACGGTCTCGGTGACGACGGCGCGGCAGTGCGCCGGGTCCTGCAGGTCGCCGGGGAGGAGCAGCGCCTCGCGGCCGGCCTCCCGGACCCACGTCGCGGTGTCCTCGGCGTCGTCGTGCTCGTCGAGGTACGAGATCGCCACGTCGGCGCCCTCGCGCGCGAACGCGATCGCGACGGCCTTGCCGATGCCGCTGTCGCCGCCCGTGATGAGGGCGACCTTGCCGCTGAGGCGGCCGGAGCCGCGGTAGCTGGTCTCGCCGTGGTCGGCCTTCGGCGTCAGCTCGGCCTCGGTGCCGGGCGGTGTCTGCTCGGGGGATTCCGGAGTCATGACTCTCCCTCTCGTGTCGTCGGTCGGTGCCTCCATGCAAGCGGGTGGGAGGGAGG
>NZ_PSWN01000033.1:0-25382 GCF_002932815.1 Rathayibacter sp. AY1B4
ACGGTCGTCCTGGTGCCGAAGTTCGACGGCGACGCCGCGCTCGAGGCGATGATCGCCCACGGCTGCACGGGGGAGCGGCGGGGGCCTCGGCCGTGCGGGGTTCGGTGATGCTCATCGAGGCTCCAGTCGTCGTTGACCGCCGCGGCGGATGCCCGGTGCTTCACCGTAGATCCGCCGGGCGGCCGCGTCGAGCGATCCGCACCGGATGTTCAGCACGGACGGGCGGGGAGTGCGCATCCCGGCGCCGAGCGGAAGGGGGTGCGGGAGGCGCGGGCGGCTGCCTACAGTCGGACTGCTGCGGCCCGGTTCCGCGGGTCGGACGACGGGAGGCGCGATGCGCGGCGAGGCGACGCTCTACACGGATGCGGTGGTGACGGCTCCGTTCGCCCTCGCGGTGATCGCAGAGGCGACCGGCTCGCGAGTGGTCGGCGCGCGGACCGCGGACGCGCACGTCCCGCTCTACAGCGGTCCGACGAGCGCGCGGGTCGAGATCGCGGGGTTCGGCGACAGCATGCCGGTCACCGTCGACGTGCGCGACGAGCGCGGGATCGACGAGGCGCGTGCGGCCGCGCAGGCGCTCGGGCTGGAGCTCGCCGCCTACGCGGGCTGGGAGGTCGTGGCCGGCTTCTGAGCGTCGCGTCGGACCCGGGCGAGGTAGTAGCGGCTGGGCGCCGTCCTCACGATCGCGGGCACCAGGCGGTAGACGGCGAAGGTGCGCGAGAGCGCCCGCTCGAACCGCGCCTCCTGCCGTGCGGTCCAGTGGAAGCCGAAGGGCTCGCGGAGCGCCGCCGGGAGCAGACCGGCGGTGATCAGGCGGAGGTAGGGGCCGAGCGGGCGCAGGTACCAGGCGGCGATGCTCGGGCCCAGCAGGTCGTGGGCGACCAGGCGGGCCGCGGGCGTGACCTCGAGGCGCTCCAGCTCCCGCTCCCAGTAGGCGTCGAACGCGGTGCGGGAGTCGGGCCAGAGGTCCGCGGGCATCTGCAGGGCCGCGCCGACGACGACGGAGCGGCGCACGATGTCGTCCGCCTCCTCCTTGCTCAGCGCACCGAAGGCGCCCTCGTAGAGCTGCAGCATCGACTGGGTGAGCGTCGCCGCGACCCAGCGCTGCAGCTCCGGGTCGAAGGCCGTGTAGCCGGGGCCGCGCACGGGCACGTGCGCCCTGTTCACGCGGCGGCGGACGGCGCGCACGTCCTCGGGAGTGCCGTAGTGCAGGACGTAGAGGTAGGAGAGCGTCCCGTGCAGGCGGTTCACGGCCCGGTGCACGAAGTCGGAGTGGTCGGCGACGCCCTGCCCGACCGCCGGGTGCGCGATCTGGAGGAGGATCGCGCGCGCGCCCGCCAGCAGGAACACGCCCTCGCGGAAGACGTCCGGGGTGCGGGAGGCCGACGACATGGCTCCACGCTACGCGGGAGCGGCTGGCGGAGGAGGGGCCGGTGCCCCCGGCGGGCGTCCGGCGGGCGCGGAGCGACCGCACGGGAAGCCCCCGGCGGGTGCGGAGTAGACTCGGCGCGGCCCAGGGACAGTGCCGAGACTCCGGCGTCGTCCGGGCCACCTCGAACTCGAAACGCAAGCGCGCTCGGCGCGGAATGGGAATGCAGCGTGGATCTCTTCGAATACCAGGCCCGTGATCTGTTCGAGAAGTACGGCGTCCCCGTGCTCCCGGGCATCGTCGCCGACACGCCGGAGGAGGTGCGCGCCGCGGCGGAGAAGCTGGGCGGCGTCACCGTCGTCAAGGCGCAGGTCAAGATCGGCGGCCGCGGCAAGGCGGGCGGCGTGAAGGTCGCGAAGACCCCCGAGGACGCGTTCGCCGCGGCGCAGTCGATCCTCGGCCTCGACATCAAGGGCCACGTCGTCAAGCGCGTCATGGTCGCCGGCGGTGCGCGCATCGACCGCGAGTTCTACTTCTCGGTGCTGCTGGACCGGGCAAACCGCTCCTACCTCTCGCTCACCTCCTACGAGGGCGGCATGGAGATCGAGCAGCTCGCCGTCGAGCGCCCCGACGCCCTCGCGCGCGTCGAGGTCGTCCCCGGCCAGGGCATCGATCAGGCCAAGGCCGAGGAGATCGCCCGCGCGGCGAAGTTCCCGGAGGAGCTGATCGCCAAGGTCGCGCCCGTCCTGGTGAAGCTGTACGACGTCTACACCGGCGAGGACGCCACGCTCGTCGAGGTGAACCCGCTCGTGCTCACCGAGGAGGGCGACATCGTCGCGCTCGACGGCAAGGTCTCGCTCGACGAGAACGCCGGCTTCCGCCACGCGGACCACGCCGCGCTCGAGGACAAGGACGCCGCCGACCCGCTCGAGGCGAAGGCCAAGGAGAACGACCTCAACTACGTGAAGCTCGACGGCGAGGTCGGCATCATCGGCAACGGCGCGGGCCTGGTCATGTCGACCCTCGACGTCGTCGCCTACGCCGGAGAGAGGCACAACGGCGTGAAGCCGGCCAACTTCCTCGACATCGGCGGCGGAGCCTCCGCCCAGGTGATGGCGAACGGCCTCGACGTGATCCTCGGCGACGAGCAGGTCAAGAGCGTCTTCGTCAACGTCTTCGGCGGCATCACCGCGTGCGACGCGGTCGCCAACGGCATCCTCCAGGCGCTCGAGATCCTCGGCGACTCGGCCACGAAGCCGCTCGTCGTCCGCCTCGACGGCAACAAGGTCGAGGAGGGCCGCGCGATCCTCCAGGCCGCCGCCAACCCGCTCATCACGCTCGCCGCGACCATGGACGAGGGCGCCGACAAGGCCGCCGAACTCGCCGCCGCGTAACGGACCCGACGACTCAAGGAATCAGAGAACAAGCATGTCGATCTTCCTCACCAAGGACTCCAAGGTCATCGTCCAGGGCATCACCGGCGGCGAGGGCACCAAGCACACCGCGCTGATGCTCAAGGCCGGCACGAACGTGGTCGGCGGCGTCAACGCCCGCAAGGCCGGCACGACCGTCACCCACGGCGACGTCGAGCTCCCCGTCTTCGGCACCGTGAAGGAGGCGATGGAGGCCACCGGCGCCGACGTCTCCATCGCGTTCGTGCCGCCCGCCTTCTCGAAGGACGCCGTCATCGAGGCGATCGACGCCGAGATCGGCCTCCTCGTCGTCATCACCGAGGGCATCCCGGTGCAGGACTCCGCGGAGTTCTGGGCGTACGCGCAGGAGAAGGGGAACAAGACCCGGATCATCGGCCCCAACTGCCCCGGCATCATCACGCCGGGCGAGTCGCTCGTGGGCATCACCCCCGCGACGATCACCGGCAAGGGCCCGATCGGCCTCGTCTCGAAGTCGGGCACCCTGACCTACCAGATGATGTACGAGCTGCGCGACCTGGGCTTCTCGACCGCGATCGGCATCGGCGGCGACCCGATCATCGGCACGACGCACATCGACGCGCTCGCCGCGTTCGAGGCCGACCCCGAGACGAAGGCGATCGTGATGATCGGCGAGATCGGCGGCGACGCCGAGGAGCGCGCCGCGGACTTCATCAAGGCGAACGTCACGAAGCCCGTCGTCGGCTACGTCGCGGGCTTCACCGCCCCCGAGGGCAAGACGATGGGCCACGCCGGCGCCATCGTCTCCGGCTCGGCCGGCACCGCGCAGGCCAAGAAGGAGGCCCTCGAGGCCGCGGGCGTGAAGGTCGGCAAGACGCCGTCCGAGACGGCCGCCCTGCTCCGCGAGGTCTACGCGGCGCTCTAGCGCCCGTCCTCCCCGCACCACCGTCGGAACGGACGGTGCCCCTGCTCCGGCGGGCGGCGCCGTCCGTTCCGTCGTCGGGGCGGGTCCGGCCGGAGTAGCGTCGCAGCGTGACCCGCCGTCTCGGACTCGACCTGCTGACCTTCGTGCCGTACCCGGAGGGCCCCGAGCAGCCCGGCGACGCCGCGCGGAGCCTCGAGGACGGGCTGGCACTGCTCGAGCTCGCCGAGGAGCTCGGCTACGGCACCGGCTGGGTCCGCGTGCGGCACTTCGAGCGCTACCTCGCGTCTCCGATGACCTTCTTCGCGGCCGCCTCCCAGCGGACCCGCCGCCTCCGCCTCGGGACCGCGGTCATCGGCGCCCGCTACGAGTCGCCCGTGCGCCTCGCCGAGGACGCCGCGACCGTGGACCTGCTCTCGGGCGGACGCCTCGACCTCGGCGTCAGCAGCGGCTTCGCGCATCTCTCCTCCGTCTTCGACGGGGTGTTCGGGCAGGCCGAGCGCGACTTCCGCGAGGAGGCGCAGGAGCGCATCGCGCGACTCCGCGAGGCGCTCTCGGGCGCCGTGCTCGGCGTCGCGGAGTCGGCCCTGATGTCGGTCCCGGTCGGCGCTCCGCTGGTTCAGCAGCCGCACGCGCCCGGCCTCGCCGACCGGCTCTGGTACGGGGCGGGAACGGTGTCCTCCGCGGTCCGGGCGGGCGAGCAGGGCATGCACCTGCAGGTGTCCACGCTCAACACGGAGGAGACGGGCCTGCCGTTCGCCGAGCAGCAGGCGGTGCAGATCCGCGCCTACCGCGAGGCCTTCGCCGCCGCGCACCCGGGGCGCACGTCGAGGGTGACGGCGGGCCGGATCGTGCTGCCGCTGCTCGACGCCGCCGACGAGGAGGCGCACCGCCCCTTCATCGAGGGCTACCTCGCGCGGATGGACGACGAGGGCCGGCCCCGCACGGCCGACCGGTCGATCATCGCCGCCCCGATGCGCTTCAGCCCCCTCCACGTCGGGAGCCCGGAGCGGATCGTCGCATCGCTCGCCGCGGATCCGGCGCTCGCGGAGGCGGACGCGCTCACGGTGACGCTCCCGGCGGTCGGCGGGGTGGAGTCGCACCGGCGCATCCTGCGCGCCGTCGCCGAGCGCATCGCCCCGCAGCTGGGCTGGACGCCCGGCGCTTGAGGATCAGCGCCGCGCGAGCAGTGCCCGGACGGGCCGCTGCAGCAGGAGCAGGAGCAGCCACCAGAGCCCGACCGACGGGACCAGCAGCGCCAGCGCCAGTGCGACGAGGAGCAGCGCGAAGGGCAGCAGGGCGGGC
This sequence comes from Rathayibacter sp. AY1B4, assembly GCF_002932815.1. Taxonomy (NCBI): domain Bacteria; kingdom Bacillati; phylum Actinomycetota; class Actinomycetes; order Micrococcales; family Microbacteriaceae; genus Rathayibacter; species Rathayibacter sp. AY1B4. Next base: position 4,988 of record NZ_PSWN01000033.1, read on the forward strand.
GCGAGCGGCAGGGGCCCTGCGCCGGGCCGCCTGAGCTCCGGGTGCCGGGAGAGGCGCAGCTCGATCAGGACCAGCGCCCCGCTCATCGCGGCCATCGTGCCGATGTAGAGCCCGATCGTCGCCCGCGAGTCCGGGAACAGCGCCAGCGCGCTCGTCGAGAACGGGAAGAACGCCAGCGCGGCCAGCCAGAGCAGGTCCAGCCACACCAGGGCGCCGTCGTAGTCCCCGGCGATCTCGAAGACGCGGTGGTGGGGGATCCAGAAGACGGCGATGACCGCGAAGGAGAGCGCGAAGGCGAGGACCGAGTCCATGTGCTCCGCGAGCAGCGCCGGGACTCCGCCGCCCTCCCGGGCGACCTCGGGAGCCAGCTGCACCAGCGGCAGGACGAGGACGGTGATGGCGATGGCGGCGGTCGCGTCCGAGAAGTTGACGAGCCGGTCGAGCCCGCGCTCCGTCCGGCGGTGGGCCGCTCGTCCTCCGGGGCGACCGCGGTGCACCAGGCGCTCGATCGGACCCGAGAGCAGGAGCAGCAGGAGCGCGAACATGTTGACGGCCGGCACGGCGACGGCGAGCACGAGGGCCGCGAGGAGGACGCTGATCACGATCAGCGACCTCGAGAGGGAGCGCCGCGGTTCCGCCCCCGGGGCCAGGAGATCCGGGTCGCGGCGCACGATGAGCTGCATCGCGAGGGTCGCCGCGCTCGCCGCGATCATCGTGCCGATGTAGAGCGCGATGACGCTGCCGTCGGTGTCGAGCACGTTCGAGATCAGGTTCGCCGCGAAGGGGAGCAGGACGACCGCGGCCAGCCAGACGAAGTTCGCGACGACGAGCGCGGGCGAGTACCGGGCCACGCCCTCGAAGACGGAGTGGTGGACCGCCCACAGCCGTCCGATCACGGCGAACGTGATGAAGAAGGCGGAGAGGGTGCCGTAGTGCCCGGTGAGGAGGGACCCCAGATCGGCCGCGCGGCCCTCCTCGACCACGTCGACCAGGGGGAGGACGAGGAACGTGATGGCGATGGCGACGACGGCGTCGGAGAAGTTCACGAGGCGGTCCAGGCCGCGCTCCGTCCGTGCGTCCGAGGTCCCCGTCATGGCTCCGACACTAGAGGGCCGGGCGGCGCGCCCCTGACCCGCCTCCGAGCGCGCCGCCGCTAGGCTCGTCAGGCCCATGAACCGGATCACCGTCGCCCTCCTCGCCGCCTTCGACGCCGCGCTGTCGGCGCTGATCGGGATCGCGATCCCGCTCGTCCCGCTGACCGTCCTCTGGGCCGTGCAGTACGACACGACGGTCGACTTCGGCGTGTTCTGGCGGGTCGCCGCCGACGCCTGGCTGCTCGGCCACGGGGCCGACCTGCAGGCGGCGCTGGCCCCCGACTCCGCCCTCGCCGTGGCGCTGCCCGGAGGCGCGGACGCCTTCCCGGTGACGATCGCTCCGCTGGCGTTCGCACTCCTCACCGTGCTGCTCGGCGCGCGCACCGGCCGCCGCGCCCAGGAATCGCCGTTCCGGGCCATCGGCGTCCTCGTCGCGATCGCGACCTACCTGGCGATCGCGCTCCTGGTCTCGCTCGGGTCCGCGGACCCGGCCGCCACCGTCGATCCCCTGCAGGGGACGCTGCTGCCGCCGCTCGTCTTCGCGCTGGGGGTGCTCGTCGGAGCAGCGCTCCACTCCGCCCGCAGCGACGAGGCCGACCCCCTCGGCGAGCTGGCCGCCTCAGCGCTCGACCGCGTCCCCGCGCCGGGGCCCGGGCTCGTCCTCGCCTCGCTGCGCGGGGGAGCGCTCGCCGCGGCGGGCGTGGTCGGCGTCGCGGCGGTGCTCGTCGCCGTGCTGCTGGTCGTGCACTACACCTCGGTCGTCGCGCTCTACGAGAGCCTGGGCGCCGAGGCGCTCGGCGGCTTGGCCCTCACTCTCGGGCAGCTGGCGTTCCTCCCGAACCTGGTGATCTGGGCGACGAGCTGGCTGATCGGCCCGGGCTTCGCCCTCGGCACCGGCTCCTCCGTGAGCGCGGCCGGGACGCTGCTCGGACCGATCCCGTCGATCCCGGTCCTCGCCGCACTGCCCGCAGGGGACTCGGCCTTCGGATTCCTCGGGCTGCTCGTGCCGCTGCTCGCCGGGTTCGCCGCGGGATGGCGGCTGCGGCGCGGCGTGATCGAGGCGCTCGACGGACGCTCGCTGCTGCGCTGGGGCGCGGCCGCGGCCGGCGGGATCGGCGTGGTCGGCGGCCTGCTGCTCGGGCTCCTCGCCTGGTTCTCGGCGGGCGCCGCCGGGCCCGGGCGGCTCGCCCAGGTGGGCCCGGACCCGCTCGTCGTCGGGGCGGTCGCCGCCCTCGAGCTCGCGCTGGCCGCGGGCCTGGGCCTCGCCGCGGGCCGCAGCCGACGCGGCTGACGCCGGCGGAGGCGTCCCCCTAGACTTGCGCAGTGCTGAAGTTGGTCGTGCTCCTCTCCGGCGGCGGATCGAACCTCCGCGCCCTGCTGGACGCCACCGGCGACGAGCGCTTCCCCGCCCGCATCGTCGCGGTCGGCAGCGACACCGACGCCGAGGGCTTCCGCCACGCCGAGGAGCGCGGAGTCCCCGCCTTCACGGTCGCGCCGCGCGGCTTCTCCTCCCGCGACGAGTGGGGCGCCGCCCTGCTCGGGCGCATCCGGGAGTGGGAGCCCGACCTCGTCGTCTGCGCGGGCTTCATGCGCATCCTGCCGCCCGTGGTGGTGGACGCGCTCAGCCCGCGGATGATCAACACGCATCCCGCCCTGCTGCCCCTCTTCCCCGGCGCCCACGCCGTCCGCGACGCCCTCGCCGCCGGCGCGACCGAGACCGGCGTCACCGTGCACGTGATCGACACCGGCGTCGACACGGGACCCGTCATCGCCCAGGAGAGCCTCGCCGTGCTCCCCGGCGAGAGCGAGGACGCGCTGCACGAGCGCATCAAGACCATCGAGCGTCGCCTGCTGGTGCAGACGGTGCTCGACATCGCCCACGGAACCGTCGACCTCGAGGAGCTCGCCCGCGCATGAGCATCACCGCCCACGACCCCAGCAGCTACGACGACCGCGACCGGGTCCCCGTCCGCCGGGCGCTGATCTCGGTCAGCGACAAGACCGGCCTGCTCGAGCTCGGAGCGGCGCTCGCCGCGGCCGGCGTCGAGCTCGTCTCCACCGGCTCGACCGCAGCGACCCTCCGCGGCGCCGGCCACGAGGTCACCGACGTCTCGGCCGTCACCGGGTTCCCGGAGTCGCTCGACGGCCGCGTGAAGACGCTGCACCCGGCCGTGCACGCGGGCATCCTCGCCGACCTGAGGCTCGCCTCGCACCGCGAGCAGCTGGAGCAGCTCGACATCGCCGCGTTCGAGCTGGTCGTGGTGAACCTGTACCCGTTCCGCGAGACCGTCGCCGGCGGCGCCGACCCGGCGACCGTGGTCGAGAACATCGACATCGGGGGCCCGGCCCTCGTCCGCGCCTCCGCGAAGAACCACGCGAACGTCGCGATCGTCGTCGACCCGGCCGACTACTCCGGGATCGCGACCGCCCTCGCCGACGGCGGCACGACGCTCGCCGCGCGCCGCACCCTGGCGGCCCGCGCCTTCGCGCACACCGCCTCCTACGACTCCGCCGTCGCCGCCTGGTTCGCCGGGCAGGAGGCGGCCGAGGGCGTCGAGGGCTCGGTCGAGATCCGCGGGACCCTGCAGCAGGTCCTCCGCTACGGCGAGAACTCGCACCAGAAGGCGGCCCTCTACGTCTCGCCCGACGGCACCGGCATCGCGCAGGCGACGCAGCTGCACGGCAAGGAGATGTCCTACAACAACTACGTCGACGCCGACGCGGCCGTCCGCGCGGCCTACGACTTCGTGCTGCCCGCCGTCGCGATCATCAAGCACGCGAACCCCTGCGGCATCGCGATCGCGAGCTCGAAGGCGATCGACCCCATCGCCTCCGCCCACCGTCGCGCCCACGAGTGCGACCCGGTGTCGGCCTTCGGCGGCGTCATCGCCGCGAACCGGCCCGTCACCCTCGCCATGGCCGAGACGGTGAAGGAGATCTTCACCGAGGTGCTCGTCGCCCCCGGCTTCGAGCCCGAGGCGCTCGAGGTGCTGAAGACCAAGAAGAACCTGCGCCTGCTGCAGCTCCCCGACTTCTACGCCCCCGTCGAGCGCGAGTTCAAGCAGATCTCCGGCGGCCTGCTGCTGCAGGAGCCGGACCGCTTCATCGGCGGCCCCGGCGAGGTCAGCTCCGGCTGGCAGCTCGTCGCCGGCGAGCCCGCCGACGCCGACACGATGCTCGACCTCGAGTTCGCGTGGAAGGCCTGCCGCGCCGTCAAGTCGAACGCGATCCTCCTCGCCAAGGGCGGCGCCTCCGTCGGCGTCGGCATGGGCCAGGTCAACCGCGTCGACTCCTGCCATCTCGCCGTCACCCGCGCCGGCGACCGCGCCCCCGGCTCCGTCGCCGCCTCCGACGCGTTCTTCCCCTTCGCCGACGGCCTCGAGGTGCTCCTCGCCGCCGGCGTGAAGGCCGTCGTCCAGCCCGGCGGGTCCGTCCGCGACGCCGAGGTCATCGACGCGGCCGCCCGCGCCGGCGTCACGATGTACACGACGGGGGAGCGGCACTTCTTCCACTGAGTGACGGGCGCGGAGCGCCCGTCACTCAGGTGCTTGTCTTCCCCGCCGCTCCTTGCGCGGCGGGGCGCGGTCGGCTCGGCGACGGGGTGCGTTCCGTAGAGCGGGGTGCGTCGCCGGTCGCGGGAATCGCTTGGCACGCGATTCCCGCTGAACCGGCTCTGCCTTGCGGTGCTCGTCTTCCCGGCCGCATCCTGCGGGGAGCGGTCGGCTTCGCGACACGGAGCGTTCCGTGGAGCGGGTCGCGTCGCCGGTCGCGTGAATCGCTTGGCACGCGATTCCCGCTGGGTCGGCTCTGCCTTGCGGCGGGCGTCTTCCCGGCCGCTGCTCGCGCGGCGGGGCGCGGTCGGCTTCGCGATGTGAGGCGTTACAGGGAGCGGGGGCGTCGTGGATCACGGGAATCGCTGGGCACGGGACGCCGCTGAAACCGCTCTGCTTTGCGGTGGGCGGCTCTTAGGGGGCTGCTAGGGGATCGACAGGCGGGGCGCGGGCGGGGGCGCGTAGGGTCACCGGGTGCCTTCCGACTCGACGCCCGCGTCCACTCCCGACACCCCGACCGCCGCTTCCACGATCGCCCCGAACCGGGGCCGCGCGCCCGGGACGGGCCGCCGGATCCTCGTCGCGCTGCTCGCCGCCGCGGCGACCGCGCTCGTGGCGCACCTCGCCAACCTGCTGGCCTTCTTCATCGGCAACCAGCTGCAGCCCGGCTCCATCCCGCAGGTCAACGCCTACTTCCTGCTCTCGAGCGTGCTCGGCTTCGTGGTCGTCCTCGTCCTCGCCGTCGCGGGGATGCTCGGACGCACCTGGAGCGCCGCCCTCGCGGGACTCGTCGCGGGGGTGGTCGGAGCCGTGTTCGGCACGCTCGTCCAAGCCAGCGCCACCGGCGAGGCCGTCACGGGCGCCGTCTGGGCCTCCATCTTCCAGACCTTCGCCGGACTCAACCTCGTCTTCCTGCTCGCGTTCACCGTCTCGGCGGCGAGCGTCGGCCGCGCACTCTGGAACCGCCTCCGCACCACGGGCGCTCCGGCCACCGTCGTCACCGACCGCCGCATCGCGATCGTCCGGGCCCCGGCCGCCGACCTCTCGGCGGGCGAGCTCACCCACCTCGAGCGCGTCCCCGTCGACCAGCAGCGCGCCCAGCAGCAGTGGGAGGCGTACGTCGACCTGCTCGAGCGGGCCGGCTGGGAGACGGTCGAGGCCGCACCGGCGCCCGGACTCGCCGACTCCGTCTTCCTCGAGGACGCGGTCGTCGTCTTCGGCGACCACGCCGTGATCGCCCGGTCCGGAGCGGAGTCCCGCCGCGGAGAGACGGCGGGCGCCGAGGAGGCCGTCCGCGCCCTCGGCCTGACGGTCGACCGCATCGAGGAGCCGGGCACGCTCGACGGCGGCGACGTCCTCAAGGTGGGATCGACGGTCTACGTCGGCCGCGGAGGCCGGACCGACGCGGCGGGGGTCGCCCAGCTGCGCGCGATCCTCCGCCCCCGCGGGTACGACGTCGTCGCGGTCCCGCTGACGAAGGTGCTGCACCTCAAGAGCGCCGTGACCGCGCTGCCCGACGGCACGGTCATCGGCTGGGAGCCGGTCGTCGACGAGCCGCGCCTGTTCCCCTCCTTCCTGCCGATGCCCGAGGAGCCGGGCGCCCACGTGGTCGTCCTCGACGACGACACCCTCCTGATGGCCGCCTCCGCTCCCCGGAGCGCCGAGCTGCTGCGGAGCCTGGGCTACCGCGTCCTCACCGTGGACGTCTCGGAGTTCGAGAAGCTCGAGGGCTGCGTCACCTGCCTCTCGGTCCGCGTCCGCTGACGGCGGAGGCGGGGGAACCGCCGGATCGCGGCGGCCGCTGGACGGGGCACATAGCCCGGGTATAGCCTTCAAGGCTGCCCGGAGCTCTCCGGCCCGGTGGCACCTCCCGCCTCCCCGCCCACCCGGCAGGGGAGAATCCGTCCTCGTCGCGAAAGCCCTCCGCCGTGTCCGCTCCCGCCCTCCCGTCTCCCGGCGCCCCCGCGCAGAAGCGCCCGAGCACGCTGCAGACGCTGCTGCGCCTCGTCCCCTTCGTCGGTGACTCCCTGCCCCGGCTGGTCGGCGGCATCGCGGTCGCGCTCGTGGCGAGCCTGGTGTCGCTGGTCATCCCGATCGTCCTGCAGCAGCTCGTCGACGGGCCGCTGGGGGACGGAGCGGCCTCCGCCGGCTCCGGCGACCTCGGGCCGCTGATCGGCCCGGTCGCCGTCATCCTCGTGCTCGGCGTCGTCGAGGCCGGTGCCATCGCGCTGCGGCGCCGGATGGTCCTCACCCCCACCACGCGGATCGAGGCGCGCATGCGCTCGGCGCTCCACAGCCGCCTGCAGGACCTCCCCGTCTCGTTCCACGACCGCTGGCAGAGCGGGCAGCTCCTGTCGCGGGCGATGAGCGACCTCAGCCTCATCCGCCGCTGGATCGCCTTCGGCTTCGTCCTGCTCGTGGTCAACGCGCTGACGATCGTCGTCGGCTTCGGCGTCCTCGTCTACTGGAACCCGATCCTCGGCGTGCTCTTCGTCGTGTGCTCGATCCCGGTCTGGATCTACGGGTTCGCGTTCGAGAAGCGCTACTCGAGCATCGCGCGCCGCAGCCTGGACCAGGCGGGCGACCTCGCCACGACCGTCGAGCAGTCGGTGCACGGCATCCGCGTCCTGAAGGCCTTCGGCCGCCACCAGCACGCGCTGGAGAACTTCGCAGGCCAGGCCGAGAAGCTCCGCGGCACCGAGATCGACAAAGCCCGTGCCATCGCCGGGATCTGGCTCGTCCTCCTGCTGGTGCCGGACATCGCGTTCGCGCTCTGCCTGCTCGGCGGGGTCTGGCTCGCCGCGGCCGGTCAGCTGAGCGTCGGCGAGCTGTTCGCCTTCTTCGCCACCGCGACCGTGCTGCGCTGGCCGGTCGAGTCGATCGGCTTCCTCCTCTCGATGACCTTCGACACCCGCACGGCGGTCGACCGCTACTTCGAGGTGATGGACAGCCGGAACACCATCACCGACCCGGAGGACCCCGAGACGATCCTCGAGCCGCGCGGCCGGGTGCGCTTCCGCGACGTCCACTTCCGGTACCAGGACGCCCCCGAGCGCTACCGCGACCTCCTCGACGGCGTCGACCTCGAGGTCGAGCCGGGCGAGACGATGGCGCTGGTCGGCATCACCGGCTCCGGGAAGACGACGCTCACCGCGCTGCTCCCGCGCCTCTACGACGTGACCGGCGGAGCCATCGAGCTCGACGGCGTCGACATCCGCCGGCTCCGCCGCGACGAGCTGCGCACGCACATCGGCATGGCGTTCGAGGACGCGACGCTCTTCTCCACCAGCGTGCGCGAGAACGTCCTCCTCGGCCGACCCGACGCGACCGAGGAGGAGCTGCTCGAGGCCCTCGAGATCGCGCAGGCCGACTTCGTCCACCGCCTCCCCGAGGGCCTGGACACGAAGGTGGGCGAGGAGGGGATGAGCCTCTCCGGCGGCCAGCGCCAGCGCCTGGCCCTCGCCCGCGCGGTGGCCGCGCGTCCGGCGGTGCTCGTCCTCGACGACCCGCTCTCGGCGCTCGACGTCGACACGGAGGCGCGCGTCGAGGCGGGGCTGCGCCGTGTGCTCGGCGACACCACGGCGATCATCGTCGCCCACCGCCCCTCGACGGTGGCGCTCGCCGATCGCGTGGCACTGATGGAGGAGGGCCGCATCACCGCGGTCGGCACCCACAGCGAGCTGCTCGCGAGCAGCCCGCACTACCGCTTCGTCATCTCGAGCCTCGAGGAGGACGAGCTGACCAGGCCCGCCGGGACCGAGCGCATCGGCTCCCGCCCCACGACGACCCACCAGGAGACGCGATCATGAGCACGCTCGGTTCCTCCGAGGAGCGCGACGACCTCAGCAGAGCGGAGTCGGCGGCCCTGCGCCGGCGCTCGCTGCGGCTGCTCGGCTCCCTGCTGCGGCCGCTCCGGCTGCGGCTGGTGCTCACCGCGGTCGTGGTCGTCGTCGCGACCGCTGCCCAGGTCGCGGGACCGGCGCTGATCGCGGCGGGCATCGACAACGGCCTGCCCGCGGTCCTCGCGGGGAACGCGGTCCCGCTGGCGGTCACGGTCGGCGCCTACATCCTCACCGGACTCGTCGGCGCGCTCCTGGTCGCCTGGTACACCGTGCTCTCCGCGCGGGTGAGCCAGGCGATCCTGATCGACCTGCGCAAGCGGGTCTTCCTGCACACCCAGAAGCTGAGCCTGGAGTTCCACGAGAACTACACCTCCGGCCGGATCATCTCGCGCCAGACCAGCGACCTCGACTCCATCCGCGAGCTGCTCGACTCCGGCATCAACCAGCTGGTGCAGGGTGCGCTCTACATGGGCTTCGTCGCGATCGCCCTGGTCTCCCTGGACGGCGTGAGCGGCATCGTGCTCGCCTGCGCCCTGGTGCCGCTCGCGCTGCTCACCCGCTGGTTCCAGAAGCGGTCGCAGGCGCTGTTCCGCGGCACCCGCGTCGCCTCGTCACGGCTGATCGTGCAGTTCGTGGAGTCGATGACCGGCATCCGCGCCGTGCAGACCTTCCGCACGCAGAAGCGCAACGAGTCCGTGTTCGGCGGGGTCGTCGAGCAGTACCGGCTCGCCTACAAGCGCGTCTTCGGGGTGTTCGGCACCTTCGACCCCGGGCTCGTGCTGATCGGCAACGTCACCGTCGCCGTGGTGCTGTTCATCGGCGGCGTCCGCGTGCTCGACGGCGGGCTCGAGATCGGCGCGCTGCTGGCGGTCCTGCTCTACACCCGGCGCTTCTTCGACCCGGTGCAGGAGATGGCGATGTTCTACAACTCCTACCAGTCGGCGGCCGCTGCGCTCGAGAAGATCTCGGGCGTGCTGGCGGAGGAGCCGAGCGTCCCGGATCCGGCCCGCCCGGTCGACCTGCGCCAGGCGCGGGGCCGGCTCGGCTTCGAGGGCGTCCGCTTCGCCTACACCGCCGACCGCGAGGTGCTGCCGCGCTTCGACCTCGACATCCCCGCAGGGCAGACCATCGCCCTCGTCGGGTCCACGGGCGCCGGCAAGACGACGCTCGCCAAGCTGATCTCGCGCTTCTACGACCCGAGCGACGGCGTGGTGGCCCTCGACGGAGTGGACCTGCGGCAGCTGCACCCGAAGGACCTGCGGCGCGCGATCGTGATGGTCACCCAGGAGGCGTACCTCTTCTCCGGATCCGTCGCCGACAACATCGCGATCGGGCGGCCGACCGCGTCCTACGACGAGATCGTCCGGGCCGCGCAGGCGGTCGGCGCGCACGAGTTCATCCAGGCGCTGCCGGACGGCTACGACACCGACGTCAACAAGCGCGGCGGCCGCGTCTCGGCCGGTCAGCGCCAGCTGATCTCGTTCGCCCGCGCGTTCCTGGCCGACCCGGCGGTGCTGATCCTGGACGAGGCGACCTCCTCCCTCGACATCCCGAGCGAGCGCCTGGTGCAGCAGGGCCTGCAGACGCTCCTGGCGGACCGCACGGCGGTCATCATCGCGCATCGCCTCTCGACGGTCGCGATCGCCGACCGGGTGCTGGTGATGGAGCACGGCCGCATCGTCGAGGACGGCACTCCGGAGGCGCTCATCGCCGGCGAGGGCCGCTTCGCCACCCTGCACGCGGCCTGGCGGGACTCGCTCGTCTGAGCGGCTGCCGCTCGCGACTAACGCCCTTGAGTCGATCCCGGCTCAGGGGCGCCAGCGTGCGCTGCGCACGTCGACGCGCCAGCCGCCCGGCGTGACGACGAGGGGCGTGCCCTCGCGCTCGTACTCCCGGCGGGCGCGCTCCTCGTGGCCGACCGGGGGCGCTCCTCCCGCGCGGACGACGCGCCACCAGGCGGTGTCGGAGCCGTAGCGGGCCATCACCGTGCCGACCGCGCGTGCCGCACGAGTGCCGAGGACCGCGGCGATCTCGCCGTAGGCCATCACGCGGCCGGGCGGGATGGAGGCGACCACCTCGAGGACGGCGGAGACGAAGTCGGCCGGCTCCGCTGCCTCCGGCGCCGCGCTCAGAGCGTCAGCGCCCCGATGTTCTCGCCGTACTGCGTCTCGCCGACGACCTCGAAGCCGATCCAGCGGAAGAACTGCTCCGGGCCGTCCTCGCCGGACTCCCAGATCACCGTGAGGGTGTCGAAGCCGCGGGCGCGCGCCTCGTCGGCGGTGGCGCGGACGGCGAAGGTGCCCACGCCGCGGCCCTGCTTCGCCGCGTCGATGTTGATGCGCCAGATGCAGCTGCGGAACTCCTCCGCCGCCTCCGGGTCGAAGTGCGCGTGGATGAAGCCGACCAGCTCGTCGCCGTCCATCACGGCCCGCTGCCAGGAGGCGCCCGGGTCGATCACCGCGGCGGCGGCGGAGTAGGAGACCGGCGCGATGAACTGCTCCTGGCCGGGTTTGAGGCTCAGGCCGTTCACGGCGGAGATGTTCGAGGCGGACAGCTCTTCCAGGCGGAGGTCACTCATGCCGTCACTGTACCGGCGGCGCAGGACGGCGGGCATCCTCCTGTCGGGCGACGTGCGCCGGCCCCGGCGCGGACGATCGAGAACTGTCTCGACATCGAGACAGTTCGGGCCTCGGGTAGGCTGGCGGAGGCCATCCGGAGCGGTGCAGAGCCGCCCGTCCCGCACAGGTGCGGGGTCATCGACACCATGGGAGAGCAATGTCCAAGATCAAGGTTGAGGGAACGGTCGTCGAGCTCGACGGCGACGAGATGACGCGCATCATCTGGCAGAAGATCAAGGACACCCTCATCCACCCGTACCTCGACGTGAACCTCGAGTACTACGACCTCGGCATCGAGTACCGCGACGAGACGGACGACCAGGTCACGATCGACGCGGCGCACGCCATCCAGAAGCACGGCGTCGGCGTGAAGTGCGCGACCATCACCCCCGACGAGGCCCGCGTCGAGGAGTTCGGCCTCAAGAAGATGTGGAAGTCGCCCAACGGCACGATCCGCAACATCCTCGGCGGCGTGATCTTCCGCGAGCCGATCATCATCTCGAACATCCCGCGCCTGGTCCCCGGCTGGAACAAGCCGATCATCATCGGCCGCCACGCGTTCGGCGACCAGTACCGCGCCACCGACTTCGTCTTCAAGGGCAAGGGCACGCTGACCGTCGAGTTCACGCCCGAGGACGGCTCCGAGCCGATGAGGTTCGAGGTCTACAAGGCCCCGGACGACGGCATCGCGCAGGTCCAGTACAACCAGGACGCGTCGATCCGCGACTTCGCCCGCTCGTCGCTGAACTACGGCCTCTCGCGCAACTACCCGGTCTACCTCTCCACCAAGAACACGATCCTCAAGGCCTACGACGGCCGCTTCAAGGACATCTTCGAGGAGATCTTCGAGACCGAGTTCAAGGAGCGCTTCGACGCCGCGGGCCTCACCTACGAGCACCGCCTCATCGACGACATGGTCGCCTCGGCCATGAAGTGGGAGGGCGGCTACGTCTGGGCCTGCAAGAACTACGACGGCGACGTCCAGTCCGACACCGTCGCGCAGGGCTTCGGCTCGCTGGGCCTGATGACCTCCGTGCTCTCCACGCCCGACGGCAGCGTCGTCGAGGCGGAGGCGGCGCACGGCACCGTCACGCGCCACTACCGCCAGCACCAGGCCGGCAAGCCCACCTCGACGAACCCGATCGCCTCGATCTACGCCTGGACGCGCGGCCTCGCGCACCGCGGCAAGCTCGACGGCAACCAGGAGCTCATCGACTTCTCGCTCACCCTGGAGGACGTGGTCATCAAGACGGTCGAGTCCGGGAAGATGACGAAGGACCTCGCCCTGCTCGTCGGCCCCGAGCAGGGCTGGCAGACGACCGAGGAGTTCCTCGCGACCCTCGACGAGAACCTGAAGGCCCGCATGTCGGCCTGATCTCCGGCTTCGGCAGACGCGTCCGGCCCGCACGATCCTCGGATCCTGCGGGCCGGACGCGTCTCCGGGCCCGGTGGGACGCGCCCGGCCGAGCGCCTCAGAGCGCCCGGGCGAGCTCCTCCATCGCGTGGAGCGGATCGGGCCCCGACGGCATCAGCACGACGCTCGACGCACCTGCCTCGTGCAGCAGGCCGATGCGGCGACGAGCGTCCTCGGGAGTGCCCACGACGGCCAGCTGGCCGACCCAGGCGTCGGGCAGGTCGCGGACGAAGGCGGCGCGGTCGGCGCTCTCGGCCCGCAGGCGGGCGAAGTCCTCGGCGAAGGGGAGCGGCTCGATGTGCGGCGCCCAGTCCGGCTCGCCGATCCATTCGAGTCCCGGCCGGACCGCGTCGCGCGCGGCGGCCGCGTCGTCGTCCACGGCGGCCACGTTGTAGGCGACGATCCGTCCGGTGCCGCCCAGGTGGTCGCGGGCCGCCGCGAGGTACTCCGGAGTGACGGGCTCGGCCAGGACGACCCCGTCGGCGATCCGGCCCGCGAGCGCCAGCGACTTCGGTCCGCGGACGCCGGCCAGCAGCGGCGGCACGACGGCGGGCGGCGACTCCAGGACGAGGCCGTCCACGTGCACGTAGCGGCCGGAGCGGTCGGTGCGCTCGCCGGAGAGCAGCGAGCGGATCGCGTCGAACTGCTCCTCGAGCAGGGTGAGCGGGCTGCGCGGCCAGACGCCGAGGCCGCGCATCCAGTGCGGCATCCCGTGCCCGATGCCGGCGTGGACGCGGCCGGGGAACAGTTCGGCGAGAGTGCCGAGCTCCATCGCGGTGAAGGCCGCCGTGCGGACGGCGGCGGGCAGGATGCCGATGCCGACGACGATCCGCTCGGTGGCGGCGAGCACCGCGCCGGCCTGGGCGATGCCGCCGCGGAAGCCGAGGTCCTCGACCACCCAGAGCTCGTCGAAGCCGAGCTCCTCGGCGCGGCGGGCGTAGCCGAGCACCTCGGAGGCGGGGAGATCGCGGGGGAGCAGGACGCCGACAGCGGTGTCGGAGGAGGAGGCGCGCATCCGGCCAGCGTAGGGCGTGCGGACAGGCGGAGGGCCCGCCCGCACCATCGCGGACGGGCCCTCGCTCGTCGTCCTACTCGGCGGCCGCCTCGCCGATCCGCACCTGCTCGGGGCGGGCGGTCGAGACGACCTCGATGCGGCGGGGACGCGCCTTCTCGCTGACCGGGATGGTCACCGAGAGCACGCCGTTGTCGTAGGACGCGGCGATGCGCTCGGTGTCGACGCCCTGGCCGAGGCTCAGCTGGCGGACGAAGGTCGCCGACTGGCGCTCCCGGGTGATCCAGGTGACGTCGTCGCCGCTCGCGACGGTGCGCTGGGCACGGATGGTGAGGAGCTGCCCGTCCACGTCGACGTCGACGGACCCCGGGTCGATGCCGGGGAGGTCGGCGGTGAGGACGTAGTGGTCGCCGTCCCGGTACAGGTCGATCGGCATCCGGCGGGGCCCCTGACCGGAGCCGAGGAGGGCGGTGGCGAGGCGGTCCAGCTCGCGGACGGGGTCGTAGGTGACAGCCATGAGATCACTCCATTCAGTCGTGCAACGAAGAGTTCCAAGAGTTGAGCCGACCCGGCTCAACGCGAATAAATTAGCACTCGCGGAGGGGGAGTGCCAACGGATCGGCCCCTTTCAGTGTCAACTTCGTTACCTGTTCGTAACAAAGCTGAGCAATCGAGTTCGTAGGGTCGTTTCTGTGTGGAAACCGATCCGGTTCCCAGCGAATGTGAGTAAGGACATCGATTGCCGATCCACCTGTCCCACCGACCACCCGTCCGCCGCGCTGAGAGGCGCATCCTCGCGGGCCTCGCCGTCCTCGGAGTCGCCGCGACCGCGGCCTTCGCCACCACCGGCGCCAGTGCCGCCCCTCTCGCCGGCAGCGCCTCGCTCGTCGGCGGGCTCTCCGTCGGCCAGAGCTTCGACGACGGCGACTACGTCGTCACCCTCGTCGAGCCCTCCGCGGCCACCTACCAGGGCAGCGATGCCCGCTTCGCCCGCACTGCGCCCGTCGACGGTGCGCAGCTGCAGGCCGCCTCGGCTCCGGTGGAGGACTACTCCGCCCACCTCGAGCAGCGCCAGGAGGACGTCGCCTCCGCGGTCGACGCCGCCATCGGCTACCACTACACCGTCGCCCTCAACGGCTTCTCCGCGACCCTCTCGGGCGAGCAGGCGGGCGAGCTCGCGAGCCGCCGCGACGTCGCCCAGGTCCGCAAGGTCGAGAACCTGAAGGTCGACCGCGCCGCGCAGGCCTCGCCGCTCGCCGCGGCCGCCGCCGGCACCCCGGTGCGCGACACCGGACAGCAGCGCTCCACCGACTTCCTCGGCCTCGAGGGCGAGAACGGCGTCTGGCAGAAGCTGGGCGGCATCGACAAGGCGGGCGAGGGCGTCGTCATCGGCGTCATCGACTCCGGCATCGCGCCCGAGAACCCCTCCTTCGCGGGCGCGCCCCTGGCGACCTCGCCCGGAGCGGCCCCCTACACGGACGGCACCACCACCTCCTTCGTGAAGTCGGACGGCGGCACCTTCGTCGGCTCCTGCTCGCCGGGGCTCCCCGCCTCCGAGCAGTGGGACGGCGACGAGTGCAACCAGAAGCTCATCGGCGCACGCTGGTTCCTCGCGGACGAGGAGGTCGGCTCGACGGACAACCCCGAGTACCGCTCCCCGCGCGACGCCGACGGACACGGCTCGCACACCGCGAGCACGGCAGCCGGCAACAACGGCGTCGAGGCGAGCGTCGACGGCTACGACTACGGGAAGATCTCCGGAGTCGCCCCGGCCGCCAAGGTCGCCGCGTACAAGGTCTGCTGGAACGGACCCGACGAGGGCACCGACGACGACGACTTCTGCTCCGGAGCGGGCATCCTCGCGGCCATCGACGCCGCGACCAAGGACGGCGTCGACGTCATCAACTTCTCGATCGGCGGCGGCTCGGCCACCTCGACCCTGACCGCGATCGACGAGGCGTTCCTCAACGCCGCCGCCGCCGGCGTCTTCGTCGCGGCCTCGGCCGGCAACTCGGGTGCGGGCGCCTCCACGCTCGACCACGCGTCGCCCTGGTACACCACGGTCGCCGCGTCCTCCATCCCGACCTACACCGCGACCGCCGCTCTCGGCGACGGCCAGAAGTTCGTCGGAGGATCCATCTCGGTCCACGAGGACGTCACCGGACCGCTGGTGAACAGCGCCGACGTCGTCCGCTCGGGCGCCGAGAACCCCGCCATCTGCGAGACCGGCACCCTCGACCCCGACAAGGTGAAGGGCACGGTCGTCGCCTGCACCGCGGGCGTCACCGCGCGCGTCTCCAAGTCGGCCGAGGTCGAGCGGGCCGGCGGCATCGGCATGCTGCTGCTCAACCCGACCCCGAACGCCCTGCACGTCGACGACCACTCGGTCCCGAGCATCCAGATCGACTCGCAGGCCTACCAGGCGATCACGACCTACGCCGGCACCGCCGGTGCGACCGTGACCCTCTCCGAGGGCAACTCGTCCGGAGCCTCCATCCCCGTCCCGCAGGTCGCCGGCTTTTCGTCGCGCGGACCCGCTGAGGCGGACGGCGCCGACGTGCTGAAGCCCGACCTCACGGCGCCCGGCGTCGCGATCCTCGCCGACAGCTTCAACGCCGAGGGCGACGACCCCGCCTTCGCGTTCGAGTCCGGCACCTCGATGTCGTCGCCGCACGTGGCGGGCCTCGGCGCGCTGATCCTCGGCGCGACCCCGAAGGCCTCGCCGTCCGCGGTGAAGTCGGCCATGATGACCTCCGCCTACGACAGCGTCGACCAGTCGGGCGCCGCGTCCGAGGACGTCTTCGCCCAGGGCGCCGGACACGTCGACCCGGCCGCGTTCCTCGACCCCGGGCTGCTCTACGAGAGCGGCACGGAGGACTGGATCGCGTTCCTCAAGGGTGCGGGCTACGTCTTCACCTCGAACCCGGTGATCGACCCGATCGCCGCGATCGACCCGTCCGACCTCAACCAGGCCTCGATCGCGATCGGCGCCCTCGCGGGCACGCAGACCGTGACCCGCACGGTCACCTCGACCGGCGCGGGCACCTACACCGCCTCGGTCGACGGCCTCGCCGGGATCGACACCGTCGTCTCGCCCTCGACCCTCTCCTTCACGGGTGCGGGCCAGACGGCGGAGTACACGGTCTCCTTCACCACCGGCTCGGCGGCGCTCAGCCAGTTCGCCACCGGCTACCTGACCTGGGCGAGCGCGGAGCACGACGTCCGCAGCCCGATCGCGGTGCGCCCCGTCCTGCTGGACGCGCCCTACGAGGTCTCCGGCACCGGCTCGACCGGCACCGGCACGGTGACGGTCACGCCCGGCATCACCGGCGCGCTGCCGCTCACCGCGAGCGGTCTCGCCGAGGGTGTCCTCGCCGAGGACGCCACCGCCGCTGACGGCCACTCGGCGACGCTCCCCACGGGGAAGTCGCTGACGACCACCGTCGTGGTGCCGGAGGGCGCCGAGTTCGCCCGCTTCGACCTCGACTCGCTCGACGACGCGGCCGACCTCGACCTCACCGTCACCAGCGAGAGCACCGACAAGGTCTTCACCTCGGCGACCGGCTCGGCCGACGAGCGCGTCGACATCGCCGACCCCGCTCCGGGCGAGTACACGGTCCAGGCCGATGTCTACTCGACCGCTCCGGGATCCTCGACCGTCACGTTCGACTTCCGCAGCTTCGTCATCACTCCGGAGAACGGTCTCGGCTCGCTGAGCACCGACCCCGCCGTGGTCGACGCCGTGCAGGGCGAGCCGATCGCGTACGCGGTCTCCTGGTCGAACCTGGCGGGCCCGGCCCGCTACCTCGGCCGTGTCGCCTACACCGACTCGGGACTCGCGACGCTCGTGAGCGTCGACGTCACCGAGGCGGTCACCCCCACCCCGACGCCGACCGCGACTCCGGAGCCCACGGGCACCCCGGAGCCGACCGCGACGCCGACGGCCGGCCCCACCGCCGGACCGGGGGAGCCCACCTCCACGCCGACCGCCGGACCGGGCGCGCCCGGCCACGGCGCCGGCGGCCTCCCGTCGACGGGCTTCGACGGCGGTCTCCTCGGAGCCGCCGCCCTCGCCCTCCTCGGTGCAGGTGCTGTGATCACCGGCCTCCGACGCCGCGCCCTGGCGCAGCGTGAGGCGGGCGCCGCGGAGTAGTCCTCCGCGACCGCCGCGAACGGCCGTCCCCCTGCTCCTTCCGGAGCGGCGGGGGCGGCCGTTCGCCGTTCCCGGTCGGGGAGGCGGAGACGGGGCGGATCGTGGTGCGGGCCGGGAGCAGGACCGGCCGGGCTGCGTGGGGAACGGCTCGAGAGGGGAGGCGGGAGGGGGTCGGGGGAGAGAGCGGCGATCAGGCGGGGCGGAGCACCTTCGACTGCGGGCCCGGCGGCGCGATCGGCCCTGGATCCCGCTGCGGTAGCGCATCGACGGCGGCGCATCGACGGCGGCGCATCGACGGGAGAGCGCAGTGGCGACAAGCGGCTGCGAGCCTGGACGACGCGTTCGGTCCGGGTCCGAGGCGGCGGCGAGCGCACGGGGACCGCGGTGCACCCTCGGGGACAGCGGTGCACGGCTCCGGGCGAGCGCCCCTCGGCCTGAGCGGCCGCCGTCAGGATCAGAGGGAGCGGCGTCCCGCGATGACGCCGGAGACGACGGCGAGGACGCCGAAGACGATCGCGACGACCGGCTGGCCGAGGTCCAGCCACGCCAGCGCGGCGGCGCCCATCACGAGCAGCTCGATCAGCGAGCGGCCGTAGACGTCGATCGCGAGGACCGCACGCGGCGAGAGGAAGAGCGCCCAGATCAGCGCGGCGACCACCGGAGCGCCGATGCCGAGGACGATGTTCCACGGGAGGTCCCACGACGCGAAGCCCCAGAGGGCGAAGGTCGCCAGCGCGACGAGCTCCAGGAGGAACCGGAGGATCGCGTTCGGGCCGATCCTGATGTCGGTGCCCGCGGTGTCCGCTCCTGCTCGATTCACGCCGATCATGCTAGCCGCCGGAGGTCAGCGGAAGATGATGGTGCGGGCCCCGTCGAGGAGCACCCGGTCCTCCGCGAACCACTTGACCGCCTGCGTGAGCGTGCGGCTCTCCTCGTCCTGCCCGATGGCCACGAGCTGGGCGACCGAGTGCGAGTGGTCCACGCGGACGACGTTCTGCTCGATGATCGGCCCCTCGTCGAGGTCGCTGGTGACGAAGTGCGCGGTCGCCCCGATCAGCTTGACGCCGCGGGCGTGCGCCTGCTTGTACGGGTTCGCGCCCTTGAAGCCCGGCAGGAACGAGTGGTGGATGTTGATGGCGCGACCGGCCAGTCGCGCGCAGAGCTCGGGGGAGAGGATCTGCATGTAGCGCGCCAGGACCACGAGCTCGACGTCGTGCTCCTCGACGACCTCCAGCACGCGCTCCTCGAACCCGCGCTTCGACTCCGGCGAGACCACGGGGCGCGACTCGAAGGGCACGCCGTAGAACTCGGCGAGGTCGCGCAGGCTGCCGTGGTTGGACAAGATCATCGGGATGTCCACCGCGAGCTGCCCGGCGCGCTGGCGGAAGAGCAGGTCGTTGACGCAGTGCGCGGCGGTGGAGGCGAGGACGAGGGTGCGCAGCGGCCGGCCGACGACGTCGAGGCGCCAGGTCATCCCGTAGTGCTCGGTGATCGGCAGCAGGGCGGCGGCGAACTCCTCGCGGCTGATCGGCGACTCCACCTGCAGGCGCATGAAGAAGCGGCCGGTGTCGGCGCTCGAGAACTGCTGGCTCTCGGTGATGTTGCCGCGGGCCTGGACGACGGCACCGGACACGGCGTGCACGATGCCCGGCTGGTCGGGGCAGGCGAAGGTCAGGGTCCAGTGGTTTCCCGCGGGCCGGGCGCCGGACCACGCGGCGTCGCTGCCCGTCGGACGGGTGCTCACGGGGGCGGGCCGGGGAGTCGCGGACGCGGCGGGTTCGGGCTGCATCCGCCCAGGATAACGGTGGGCACGGGGCGGTCCGCGCGCCTCAGCCCGCGTCGACGGACACGACGGCGACGGGTCCCGTCCGCCCGTCCGGGGAGGAGTAGCGGACGCCGATCGTGTGCCTCCCGGGACCGACCTCCAGGGTCGCGGCGAGGACGGGGGCTCCGGGAGCGAGGGACCGCACCTGCTCGCCGTCGACCAGGAGGTCGAGGCCGTCCGCGTCGGGATCGGCGAGCACGAGCACGCCGACCGCGCCCCCGCTCGACGCGGCCCGGGCGAGGAGCACCGGAGCGCGCAGGTCGACCGTCTCGGGGGCGCTGACTCCTGCGGCGGTGCGCGCCAGCACCGTGGTCCTGCCCGCGGGGAGGGGGAGCGCCGGCGCGGTCCAGGAGCCGTCGGCGTCGGCGGTGGCGGAGCCCACGCGGCGTCCGTCGGAGGCGTCCTCGAGGAGCACCTCGGCGCCGGGCGCGGCGGTGCCCCGGGCATCGGGCAGCAGCCGGCCGTCGGTGTCGAGCGCGAGGGTCGGTGCGGCCGGAGCGGGGGGTGCGGCCGGAGTGGGAGGTGCGGCCGGAGTGGGGGTCGTGACCGGTGCGGGAGTCGAGACCGGAGCGGAGGTGCTCGGCGCCTCTGTCGGGACCGGCGCCGGAGTGCTCGGTACGTGCGTCGTTGCCGGAGCCGGAGTGTCCGGTGGGGGAGTCACGGTCGGAACAGGAACAGGAACAGGAACAGGAACAGGAACCGGGACCGGAGTGCTGGGTGCGGGGGTCGGGACCGGAACGGAGGGCAGGCCCGGGCCGTTGCCGATCGGGCCCGGCGCGGAGCCCCCGGTCGTGGTCCCCGGCGGCCCGGAGGGGGCCGGAGCCTCGGTGTCGGCAGGGGAGGGCGCCGGTGCGGGGCTGCCGGTCACGGCAGGGCGGGACGGGGC
>NZ_PSWN01000034.1:0-25056 GCF_002932815.1 Rathayibacter sp. AY1B4
GAGATGTAGAGAAGTCCCAGGGGGTCGGAGATGTGTATAGCAGACAGGGGGGGGCGTGAGGCGGTGCGGTTCGCGTGAGCGAGGGCGTGTGGCGGTGTGGTTCGGGTGAGCGGGGGCGCGTGGCGGTGCGGTTCGCGTGAGCGGGGGGCGTGTGGCGGTGCGGTTCGGGTGAGCGGGGGCATGTGAGGCGGTGCGGTTCGCGTGAGGCTGGGGGTGTGCGGGGGTGCGTGAGGCGGTGTGGTTGGCGTGAGCGGGGGCGCGTGGCGGTGCGGTTGGCGTGAGCGGGGGGCGTGTGGCGGTGCGGTTCGGGTGAGCGGGGGTATGTGAGGCGGTGCGGTTCGGGTGAGCGGGGGCGTGAGGCGGCGCGGTTCGGGTGAGCGGGGGCGTGTGTGGCGGTGCGGTTCGGGTGAGCGGGGGCGTGGCGGTGCGGTTCGGGTGAGCGGGGGGCGTGGCGGTGCGTGTGGCGGGGTGTTGCGCCGGTGTCCTGCGCGCGCCGCCCCGAGGACGGCGGGGATGTGCGGCGCCGGCTGCGGTGATCCCTCCCTCCACAGGAGGGCTTCACGCCGGTTCTCCACGGATGCGACGATCCGTCGCTTCCGTGTCGGTGGTCGCTGATTGAATACACGTATGACGATGATCAGCGGGTCGACAGCAGCGGAGGCGGTGCTCAGCGAGGTGCGTGCTCGCGGCGACCGAGCCGCGGCGCTGGCCCGCTCGGCGTCCCCGCTGCTCCTGGCCGCGGCCGAGGAGCTGCACGCCGGGCACCGGGCCGCGCTCGAGCATCCGGAGTCGTTCGCTCGCGGCTCGGCGCCCCACGCGTCGAGCGACCTCGCCGAGCGGTCGATCCGCGCGGAGTTCGCGGTCGCCCTCGGAGTCTCCGAGCGGGTCGCCTCCCGCGAGCTCGACCACGCGCGCCTCCTCGTCGAGGACCTGCCGACCACCCGCGCCGCCCTCGCCGGGGCGCACCTGCGGTGGGAGGCGGGCCAGGTCGTCTGCGCCGTCGCGGCCACCCTGCCTCCGGGCTCCCGCGCCGCGTTCGATACGCGGGCGGCCGAGCTCGCGGCCCGCACCACGCCGACGCAGCTGCGGCGCGCTCTGGCGCGGCTGCGGGAGGAGCTCCACGAGCAGCCCCTCGCCGAGCGCCACCGACGTGCCCGCGAGGACCGCGCGGTCTGGCTGATCCCCGAGGTCGACGGCATGGCGACGCTCTGCGCCCTCCTCCCCGCCCCGGTCGCCGTGGGGGCGTACAGCCGCCTCGACCGGATCGCCCGGATCCTCCGCGACGGCGCCGAGGGGCCGGCGGGGGCGGAGCCGCCTGCCGCCACGGATGCGGGCTCCTGCGGGGCGGAGCCGAGCGGGACGACCGGGGCGGAGCCGGCCGGAATCACCGGTGCGGGCGCCGCAGGCGTGATCTCCGGAGCGGGCGACGAGCGGACCCTCGCCCAGCTGCGAGCCGACGCTCTGGCCGACCTCCTCTGCGAGGCGGACGTCATCGGCACGGTGCCCGACTCGGTCGGTGCCGATCGGCCCGTTCCGACCCTCGTCACCGGCGTGCGCGCCGAGGTGCGGGTCACCCTGTCGGCGAGCACCGCGTCCGGCGTCGACGACGCCTCCGCCGAGCTCGACGGCTACGGCCCGATCCCGGCCGACGTCGCCCGGAGCCTCGTCCCCGCGACCGTCACCCGCGTGCTGACCGAGCCCCGGACGGGCGCAGTCCTCTCGGTCGGGCGCACACGCCGACTGCCGCACCGCGAGCTGCGGCTCCTCCTCCAGCTCCGCGACGTGACCTGCCGCTTCCCCGGCTGCACCCGCTCCGCCGCGGGCGCCGAGGCCGACCACGTCGTCGAGTGGCGCAACGGCGGCGGCACCGACCCCGGCAACCTCGCCAGCCTCTGCGTCGCCCACCACCACGTGCGGCACGGCGACCGCTGGACCTACGTCCTCCACCCCGACGGCACCGCCGACTGGACCACCCCCACCGGCCGCCGCATCACCACGCGCCCGCCGGGCCTCGAGGCACGGCTCCGTCCAGGCCCGCCCGCGACTCCGACGTTCGCGGACCGGCCGCCGCCGTTCTGACACGCTGCCGTGCTGCCGTGCTGCCGTGCTGCCGTGCTGCCGTGCTGCCGTGCTGCCGTGCTGCCGTGCTGACGTGCTGCCGTTCCGCCGTGCTGACGTGCTGACGTGCTGACGTGCTGCCGTTCCGCCGTGCACCCCTGAGGGAATCGGCTGTCGGGCGGGTTCGGCGCATTGCGCGGGTTCGCACTGGTGATCGGGCCGTGCTGTCGCTCGGAGGCGAGTGCTCAGCGACCTACCGCCGCGCCGCTGACGCTCGGATCAGCGCCTTCGCTCGGGTTCACGCGGCCGCACCGTCGCACCACCGCCGCACCACTGCCGCTGAGGCGCGGACCGTCACCGGGGCCGCACCGTCGCCTGACGCCGTGCCGACACCAGGGCCGTGCCGCCGCCTTGCGCCATGCCGCCGTTCGGCCACCACGATGCAGCACCTCAGCACCTCAGCACCTCAGCACCTCAGCACCTCAGCACCTCAGCACCTCAGCACCTCAGCGCGCGCTGAACCTCCGTCGAGCGCCGTTGCGACGGCCCGCCGTTCGGTCAGGGCGTCTCGCGACTGCGCTGGCGCCCCGCACCGCCCCACGGCTGATCCGGCGGGGTGCGCAGTCCGGGCGCGCAGTCCGGGCACGCCCTCGCGGTCAGTCGGCGACGCGCAGGAGCACCTCGCCCGTCGTCCCGCCCCGCAGCCGCCCCGCCGCCGCGACGCTACGCCGCCAGGAAGCGGTCCGCCGTCCGCAGCGAGAGTGCCATCGTCGCGAGCGCCGGGTTCGCGATCAGCGCGCTCGGGAACACCGAGTTGTCGCACACCCAGAGGTTCGGCACGTCGAAGCTGCGGCCGTCCGCGTCGATCACGGCGTCACCGGCGTCGGTGCCCATCCGCACGGTGCCGAGAGTGTGCGCCGTGCGCGCCATCACCCGCGTGCTCGTCGCGCCGGCCGCCTCCACGATCGCGGTCATCGTCCGGATCGCGTGCCGGTCGATCGCCTCCTCGTTGGCGCCCGCCGAGAACGTGATGCGCGCCTTCGGCACCCCGTGCTCGTCGAGCTCGTCGGTCAGCTCCAGCCGGTTGCCGTCGGCGGGCAGGCACTCCGCGTTGATCCCGACGCCCGCCGCGAAGCGGTAGCCGTCGAGCGCGTCCATCAGATCACGGCCCCAGAGTCCCGCGCCGCGGGCGAGCGTCGTCGCGTAGGTCAGCGGCATCACTCCGAGACTCTGGATCAGGTAGCCGCCCGCGAAGTCCGCGTCGGCCGGGCGGACGGTGTCCTCGGTGATCACCGAGGAGGGGTAGCCGCGGTAGCCGCGCATCTCGTTCTCGAAAGTGCCCCAGACCTGGGTCGCCCCGTGCGCCAGGAAGTTCCGGCCCACCTGGCCGCTGCTGTTCGCGATGCCGGTGTGCAGGAGGAGCCGGGGCGTCTCGACGCCGCCCGCGCAGAGGAACAGGGCGGAGCAGCGCTGCCGGTGCTCCACTCCGCCGCTCGTGTAGACCACGGCGCACACGCGGCCCGCAGCGTCCAGCTCGATCCCGTGCACGAACGAGTCGGCCCGGATCTCGGCGCCGCCCCGCACCGCCTCCGGCAGGTAGGTCACGTCCATGCTCGTCTTCGCGCCGGTCCGGCAGCCCTGATGGCACTGGCCGCAGTTGACGCAGGAGGGGCGGCCGTCGTCCCGCGGGCCGCTGAGCACGGCGGCGGGCGCGTCGGTCGCGCGCATCCCGATCGCCGCGCAGCCGCGCAGCATCATGTCGGCCGAGGCGTTCCGCGCGAGCGGGCCCTGCAGGTAGCGGCGCGACGGGTCCCACGGGTACTCGGCCGGGCCCGCCACTCCGATCGTCGCCTCCACCTTCTCGATGTACGCGGTGAGCTCGGCGTGCTCGATCGGCCAGTCGCGGCCGACGCCGGAGTCGCTCCGGAGTCGCACGTCGCGCGGGTCGGGGCGGGGCGTGAACGCTCCCCAGTGCAGCGTCGAGCCGCCGACCCCGCGGCCGCTGTTGTTCTGCCCGAAGGCGGTGGGGGTCTCGCCTCCGCTGAGGCGCTCCTCCATCCAGTTGATCTCGACGGCCGCCGTCTCGTCGGCGGTGTGGCCGAGCGGATCTACGTGCGGCCCGGCCTCGAGGGCGACGACCCGCAGCCCTCGAGCGGCGAGCACCGAGAGCAGGGGCGCTCCGCCTGCCCCGGTGCCGATCACGACGGCGTCGACCGTCTCGTCGAGCGGGAAGCGGCGCATGCCGGTCGTGTTCATCGGTGACTCCTCGTCGTCGGTTCCCAGGTCTCGCGGTCGTCGGCGCCGAGCAGGCGGAAGCCCGTCACGAGCGGCAGCGTGTCGCCGCCGCTGGCGTAGCCGTCGTAGCCGATCCGCGCCATCGACGCGGGGTGCGCCAGCCACTGCTTCACGAGGTCGACGCGGCAGTCCTCGAACCAGGCGGTCAGCTGCTCGGCACCGAGCCCGCCGGCCGAGCGGTCGCCGAGCTCCGCGGAGCCGTCGGCGATCGCGGTGAGGCGCGCGTCCTGCTCGGCGGGGCCGAGGCCGGCGAAGCCCCGGAGGGTGTCGAGCGCCAGTCCGTAGGCGATCGGGTCGGCCGGCAGGTCGGCGTTGCGCCAGCCGTCGCCCTCGCCGTTCGCGAGCTGCGTGTCCACCCGCGCGGCCAGGTCGATCCGGCCGCCCTCCTGAGGGACGACCCGGTCGGCGATCGCGCGCAGCTCCGCGAGCTGGGCGACGGTCAGGGCGCGGGGCGCGTACTCCGGGTCGTCGGCGAGCGCGCGCACGGCCAGCAGCCCGCGCACCCGCGTGGAGGTGCGGGCGGAGGCGATGGCTGCGCCGACGTCGGCCGGGACCGACGGCGCCGTGCCGGCCTCCTCCTCCCAGAACCGGCGGATCGCCGCGGCCACCTCGACCGGGCGCTCGAACGGCAGCAGGTGGCCCGCCCCGGCGAGCGTGAGCAGCCGGGCGCGGGAGTAGAGGGAGCCGTTGAGGCGGCGCTGCGCGTCGGCGCCGAGGTCGCCGTCCTCTCCGCCCGCGATCAGCAGCGCGGGCACAGCCCCGAGGGCGGCCTCTCCGGTGCGGTCCTCGCGGCTGCCGTGCTCGAGCCAGTCGCGCCAGCCCTCGGGGGAGTAGCGGCGCAGCTCGGCCAGCACCTCCGCGTCGGCGTCGGCGGGCAGCGGCGAGCCGACGTTCTGGTCGACGAACTCGCGCGCCTGCGCCTCGTCGAGGTGCCCGTCGTCGACCCAGCCGAGCATGGTCGAGCGGCGCTCCTCCTCCATCGGCTCGGGCGAGAGCGGCGACCCGGCGAGGAGCACGACGCCCGCGAGCCCGAACAGGCCCGAGCGGCCGGTGACCGTGCGGGAGGCCACGAGCGAGGCGATCTTCCCGCCCATGCTGTGCCCGAGGAGCAGCCAGCGGGAGGAGCCGTGCTCGCGGATCCGGCGGATCGTGGCAGCGGTCATCTCCTCGAGCGAGGTCCCGGATCCACCGGGCAGGTCGAGCGCGACGAGGTCCGCGACGTCGGCGAGCTCGCGGCCGAGCGCGTCGAAGGCGCGGCCGTCGAGCCCGAGTCCGGGCAGGGCGAAGAGGGTGGGGCGGGAGCTGGTGGACACGGGCGTCCTGTCGGATCGGCCGCGCCACGGCAGTGGGGAGCGGGAGGGGAGCGGCGGCGGGGGGCCGGCCCTCCTTATCCGACCACACGGCGTGCGCGCGCCCGGACCCTTGCGCCGGCGGGGCACTCGTGCTGTGCTCTGCGCCACCGTCCGCGGCACGATGCCGGGCGGTCGTGCCGCCCCTCCGTGCCGCCCCTCCGTGCCGCGCCTCCGTGGCGGGCCTCAGAGCGGGGAGGCGAACACCACCAGGTTGTCCCGGTAGCGGCCGATCGCCGCGTCGTACTCGCCTCCGCAGGTCACGAGGATCAGCTCCTCCTCGAGGGTCGCGCCGAAGACGCGGGCGGTGGGGAACGTGGCCTTGGCGTGGGACTCGACCGCCGTCACCCGGTAGCGGTGGTCGGAGCCGTCCACTCCGCTCACCGCGATCTCATCGCCCGGGGCGAGCTCGCCGAGGCGGAAGAAGACCGCGGGACCGGACCGCGAGTCGACGTGCGCCGCGATCACGGTGCGGCCGCTGCCGCCCGGGCGCCCGCCTCCCGAGAACCAGCCGACGTCGTCGTAGTCCACCGGCACCTCCATCGCCCCGTCCGACTGGATGCCCAGGGCGATCAGCGGCTCGTCCAGGCCCATCGCGGGCACGCTCAGCCGGGCGGGCTCGACGCCGACGGTCCGCGCGGGCGCGGCAGCGGCGGGGTCGGGCGCGGGGACCGGGGGAGGAGTGAGCGGGGGAGCAGAAGCGAGGGCCGGAGGCGCGGGCGCGCTCGCGGGCGTCTCCGCTCCTCCGCTCTCGTCCGCGGCGGCGCACCCCGCGAGGAGCAGCACGGCGCACAGTGCCGCCGCGCCGCTCCTCGACCGGGTGCCCACGATCAGGAGGCGGTGCGCCGGCGGGCGACGACCACTCCGGCCGCGCCGAGGGCGGCGACGGCTCCGAGGCCGGCCATCGCGGCGAGACCGGATGTGCCCGTGGCGTCGCTCCCGGCGGCGGTCGCGCCGCCACCGGTCTGGAGGCCGCCGACCGGCACCTGCGAGAGCTGGCCGCGGACGACGCCCGCCGCGTACGAGGCCGTGTGGGAGTCGCCGGCGAAGGCGGCGGGATCGGCCTCGAGGGCCTTGAGCGTGAATCCGGCGCCGGTGTCCGCCCCGTTCGCCTGGATGCCCGTGGTGAAGGGGCCCTGCAGGCAGCCGCTGCTGGTGCGGGGGCCGTCTCCGACCGGGGCCGGGTTCGGGAACGCGATGCGCGGCGGGCCCGCCTTGCCCAGCGCCGCCTGGTGGATGTGCGTCGCGGTCTTCGCGGGGCTCTGGTAGTCGCCGGTCACGCCGGTGAGGGTGATGTCGTAGCAGATGATGTCGAGGTCGCTGTTGACCCGGAAGGTCATCTCGCCCGTGGCGCCGGGCTGGCCGGGGGTCGCGGCGGAGTCGGCGTTCACGACCTGGTCGGGCGTCGCCATCACCGTGAAGGCGCTGGTGAAGGAGGACGGCTCGGCGACCTCGGTCTCGGCCTGGGCCGGCGCGGCGGCGAAGAAGGAGGCGGCGGCGACGGCGGTGATGCCGCCGAGGGAGAGCAGGCGGCGGCCGGCGCGGTTCCGCGCGGGGGACGTCTTCGTCATGGTGGAGCCTTTCGATCGCGAGCGCCGAGCGGGCCCGATGCAGGGAGTACGGCCGGAAGCGGCGCTGCGTTCACTCCATCTGAGAGGATCTTCACGGAGACGGTCCTCGCCTCCGATGAACGCTGCCGCCGCCGCGGCCGTACCCCCTTCCGACGGACCACCGGTCCCGACGAGGAGGCGGTGTGGCGCGCACGGCGACGGCACGACGAGACGAAGGGCCCGCGATGCCGCGCGAGCACTCGGAGGTCCCGGCTCCGGTGGTGCGCCTCGAGCCCCGGACGGCGGGGTTCGACCCGGCCGCCGCCTTCGACGAGCACGGGTCCGCCCTGCTCGGCTTCGCGCTCAACGCCCTGCGCGACCGCGGCCTCGCCGAGGACTGCGTGCAGGAGACGTTCCTGCGCGCCTGGCGCTCGCGGGCGAGCTACTCCGCCGAGCGCGCCAGCACCCGCACCTGGCTCTTCGCCATCGCCCGCAACGTCGTCGTCGACGTGCACCGCTCGCGCCGGCGCCTGCCGCGTCTGGTCGAGGCCGAGGTTCTGGAGGAGGTGCCCGCGGAGGACCGCGACCCCCTCGAGCCGCTCGCGATCGCCGAGGCGCTCGCGCGGCTCTCCGCCGAGCACCGGCAGGTCGTCGTCGCCGTCCACCTGCACGGCGAGACCTACGCCGAGCTGTCGGCGGCCACGAGCGTGCCGGTCGCCACCCTGCGCAGCCGCGCCTTCTACGCTCTCCGAGCGCTCCGCGGTCACCTCGCGAGCGCCGGACCCACCGACGAGGAGAGATCGTGATCGACCGAGACCAGCCCGACGGAGACGAGCCCGGCGGCCGCCGCGAGGAGCTCCTCGCCGCGGCCCTCGCCGGCGACCTCTCCGCCGAGGAGGCGCGGGAGTTCGAGAGCCTGCGCGCCGCCGACCCCTCGATCGACCGCGAGCTCGCGTCGTTCGGCTCGGTGGTCGACCGGGTCGGCGCGCTGGGCCGCTGGGAGGAGGCGGAGCCGTCGCCGGAGCTGCGGTCGCGCGTCGCGGCGCTCGCCGGGGAGCGGCCCGAGCGCGGGGAGAGTCTGCGTGCCTCGCGCCGCCGGGCCCCGCGCCGCCGGGCCTCGCGTCTCCGTGCCGTCCTGGCCGTCGCCGCGGCGGCCGCGCTCCTCGTCGTGGGCGGCGTCGCCGGAGCGGCCCTGCGGTCCGTCGAGGAGCGCCCCGTCGCGGGACCGCCCGGGACGCTCGGCGCCGTCGAGGCGATCGCCTTCGACGAGCGGACGGAGGGCGTGACGCTCGACGGCTCGCTGGTCGCGCACACCTGGGGCACCGAGACGATCCTCCGCGGGACCGGCTTCGCGCTCGGCGAGAGCTACGACCTCGTGCTGGTCACCGGCTCCGGTGAGCGGCTCCCGTCCGGCTCCTTCCTCGGCAGCTCCGCGGAGCTCGACTGCGAGATGAACGCGGCCGTCCTGCGCGAGTCCGTCGCCGCCGTCGAGATCACCGACGCCGGCGGCGCGCTCGTCGCCTCGGCCGCCCTCCCCGCCGTCACCTGAGAGCCGGCGGCGCGGGCTCGCGGCGCGGCTTCAGCTCGCTGACGAGCGTGCCCGCGACGATGAACCCCGCCCCGAGCAGGGCGAGCGCGGGGAGCCGGTCGCCGGCGAGGCGGCCGATCAGGCCGGCCCAGACGGGCTCGGCGGAGTAGATGATCGTGGCGCGCGACGGCGAGACCGAGCGCTGAGCCCAGTTCATCGTCAGCTGGATCAGGCAGCTGCTCGCCCCGAGCGCGAGCGCGGGGATCAGCCAGGCCCCCGAGAACGCCGGGACCGCCTCGCCCGCGAGGGGCATCGAGGCGAACCCGAGCGCGCCGGCGACCAGCAGCTGCACCACGGTCACCCGGCCGAGGTCCACCCGTCCGGCGACGAGGCCGATCAGGATGATCTCCGCCGCGATCGGCAGCGTGCTCACGATCGTCGCCACCTCGCCCGCTCCGAGCGCGACGCCCGGCTGCGGGCCCGCGATCAGGAGCAGTCCGACGAACGCCAGCGCGACGCCCACCAGCGTCAGCACGCCCGGACGGCGACGGAACACGACCCACTGGAGCAGCGGCACCAGCGGCACGTACAGCGCGGTGAGGAACGCGGAGGTGCTGCTCGTGATCGTCTGCAGCCCGTAGCTCTGCAGGCCGTAGCCCGCGAAGATCATCACCCCGATCGCGACGCCGGCCGCGAGGTCGATCCGCCGCATCCCCCGGAGCGACCGGTGGAACACGACCGCGCTGATCAGTCCCGCGATCGCGAACCGCATCCCGACGAAGAACAGCGGACCACTGTGCTCCATCGCGATGTGCACGGCGAGGAAGGTCCCGCCCCAGATCGCGGTGATGCCGATGAGCGCCCACTCCGGACGCGTGAAGCGGAGGCCCCGGAGCGGCGAGATGTGCATCATTCTGCACATCCTAGGAGCATCAGGGGCCTGTCGGTGCAGAATAGTGCGCATGTCGGCTCCCGTCCTCGCCCACCTGGGCGGCAACCTCCGTCTCGCGCGGCACGGAGCCGGACTGAGCCAGTCCGCGCTGGCGGCGCGCTCGGGCATCAGCCGGCGGACGATCGTCGCGGCCGAGGCCGGCGAGGCCAACATCTCGCTGACCGGAGTCGACCGCCTCGCGACCGCCCTCGGCACCACGTTCACGGCACTCGTCTCGGCCCCGGGATCCGCGCCCGCGGCGATCGACCAGGTCGCCTGGCGGGGAGCGGGCGAGGCGAGCGTCGCCGTCCTGCTCTCCTCCGTCCCCGCGCGCCGGGAGGCCCAGCTCTGGACCTGGACGCTCGGCCCCGGGGACCGCTACGACGCGCAGCCCGACCCCGAGGGGTGGCACGAGATCCTGCTCGTCACCGTCGGCGCGCTCCTCCTGGAGCGGGAGGGCGAGGAGCCCGTGCGGCTGGAGCCCGGACGGCACCTCGCCTTCCCGACCTCGCGGCACTACTCCTACGTGAACGCGGTGGACGCCGTCACGACGCTCGTCCGGATCGTGGTCGACTGACGGGTCGGCGCCTCAGGCCCGCGAGCGCAGGGTCTCGAGCAGCGCCGCGGGGGTCTCGGGGTCGTCGAGGCTGATCGCGAACTCGCGCGAGCGGTCCGTCGTCACCACCAGCGCCGGCCCGGCGTGCAGGATGACGGCCGAGCGGCCCGGCATCACCCGGTAGCCCCAGCCGCCCCACTCCGACGGCCGCAGATGGGCCGTGCCGGCCGAGGCGATGGTGTCGAGCGGGATGCGGCGCAGCGGGATGCCGAGGGCGGTCGTGACGACGCGGAGGCCGCGGCGGTCGGCGGTCACCCTCAGGCGGGAGAAGGAGAGGAGCACCAGCGCGACGACGCCGAGGACGACGGCCATCGCGATCGCCGGACCGGTCGCGCCGGCCGCGGCGAGCGTCGCGAGGGAGAGGGCCGCACCCGCCGCCGTGGCGACCGCGGCGACGGCGAACACCGGGCCCGTCAGCGTCTGCGACCAGGCGCCGGTCTCCTCCGCGGCGAGCGGCAGGCGGCCGGCGGCGAGGCGGGAGGCGCGCCGGGTGCCCGGAGCGATCAGCGCGGGCACGACGGCGAAGAGCATCCCTCCGAGCAGCGCGAGCAGCCACCCGCCGAGCTCCGCCCCCTCGGCGCGCCCGGCCGCGAGCGTCGTGCCGACCGAGGTCGCCCAGGCGGAGGCGCCCAGCCCGGCCACGAGGCCGAGGGTCGCCAGCAGGAGCCGCGGAGCGCGCCCGACGGCCGCCGCCACGAGGCCCGCGACGGCCGGGAGCCCGGAGAGCACGAGGGCGATCGCGAGCAGGGCGCCCGTCGACGCGATCGCATCGGCCGCCCCGGTGCCCGACCAGTGCGAGGCGAGCTCCGCGGGCAGCACGTCGTCCAGGACGAGGCGCGAGACGAGCACTCCGGCGGCGGGGAGCAGGAGGGACGCGGCGGCGAGGAGCTCGCGGCGGCGGTCGGCGGTGGCGGTCATGATCCGGTCCTCTCGATCAGGCGGACGAGCTCCGCGGGGGTGATGCCGCTGCGGCGGGCCTCCGCGAGCAGCTCGTCGACCAGGGCGGTGACGCGCACGAGCCCGGGCCCGGCCGACTCCGTGATCCACGCGCCGCGGCCCCGGCGCATCTGGAGGATCCCGTCGTCGCGCAGGGCGGCGTACGCGCGCAGCACGGTGTGCATGTTGATGCCGAGCGAGTCGGCGAGCTCGCGGGCGGGCGGCAGGCGGTCGCCCGCCGAGAGCTCGCCCCGGGCGACGGCCGAGCGCACCTGCGACTCCAGCTGGTCGGCGAGCGAGCCCGCCGCGGAGTGGTCGACCCGGAACAACATGTTTGCAATGTTAGTAGAACAAGCAGTGCACCACCAGGCCCTCAGTGCAGCGCGAGCGACACCGCCAGCACCACCATCACGACCGCCACGGCCGCGTCGAGGATCCGCCAGGCCCCGCGGCTCCGGAACAGCGGCCGCAGCGCCCGCGCCCCGAAGCCGAGAGCGGTGAACCACAGCACGCTCCCGGCCGCCGCCCCCGCCCCGAACCACCAGCGCTCGTCGCCGTGCGTGTTCGCCACCGACCCGAGCAGCACGACCGTGTCGAGGTAGACGTGCGGGTTGAGCAGTGTCAGCGCCAGGCACGTGCCGATCGCCGTGCGGAGCGACGTCGAGGCGCCGGCCGGATCGCCGTCGAGGGTCCCCGGCCGCAGTGCGCGCCTCGCCGCCATCACCGCGTAGGCGAGGAGGAAGGCGATGCCGCCCCAGCGGATCACCACCAGCAGCCACGGCGCCGACTCCAGGACCGCTCCGATCCCCGCGATCCCGAGCACGATCAGCGCGGCGTCGCAGAGTGCGCAGATCGCGACGACGGCGGGCACGTGCTCGCGGCGGAGGCCCTGGCGGAGCACGAAGGCGTTCTGCGCGCCGATGGCGATGATGAGCGAGAGGCCGAAGCCGAGGCCGGAGAGGGCGGCGAGGAGGGGGGACACGCTCCGACGCTAGGGCGGGGCACTTCTGTAGACCAGCTCATGCTCCTTCAGTACCGTAAGCACTACTGATGCTGACCGACGATCTCGACCTCTCCCGCCTGCGCGCGCTCGCCGCCTCCGTCCGGTTCGGCTCCTTCGACGCCGCCGCCCGAGCCCTGCACATCACCCCCTCCGCCCTCAGCCAGCGGATCAAGGCGCTCGAGACCGCCGCCGGCCGCGTCCTGCTGGTGCGCTCGCGCCCGGTCGTCGCGACCGAGGCCGGTGCGGGGCTCCTCCGCCTCGCCCGCCAGATCGAGCTCCTCGCCGACGACGCCGTCCGCTCGCTCGGCGGCGAGGATGCGGAGGGGGCGGGCCCCGTCGTCCTCCCGCTCGCCGTCAACGCCGACTCCCTGGCCACCTGGGTGCTGCCCGCGCTCGCCTCCGTCCCCGACGTCGTGGTGGAGCTGCACCGCGAGGACCAGGCGCACACCACCGCGTTCCTCCGCGACGGCACCGTGCTGGCGGCCGTCACCGGAGAGTCGGAAGCGGTGCTCGGCTGCACCGTCGCACCGCTCGGAGTGATGCGGTACCGCGCCATGGCCGCGCCCGCGTTCGCCGAGCGCTGGCTCCCGGACGGCGGCACGGCCGGTCTCGCGAGCGCTCCGCTGGTCGTCTTCGACGAGAAGGACCGCCTGCAGGACGACTTCCTCCGGGCCGCCGGCGTCGACGGCAGACCGCCGCAGCACCGCGTCCCCGGATCGACCGACTTCGAGCGGGCCGTGCGCCTGGGCATGGGGTGGGGGATGCTGCCCGAGCTGCAGGCCCCGGTCGGCGGCGAGGGCCTCGTCGAGCTGGGCGGCGACCCCGTCGACGTCCCCTCTACTGGCAGCAGTGGGCCCTGCACACGCCCGCCCTCGACGCGGTCGCCGCGGCCGTCTCCGCCGCCGCGCGCGCCGCGCTGCGCCGACCCGCGCGCTGACCCGCGCGCTGACCCGCGCTGCGCTGACCCGCGCGCTGACCCGCGCGCTGACCAACGTCGGCGGGGAGGCGCTCAGACCGCGAACACGTCGCGGAGGGTCACCGTCTCGAGCGAGCGCTCGCGGAGGATGTCGACGAGCCGCGCGTAGACCTGCGTCACCGGATCGAAGTTGGCGTGCCCGATCACGATGTGCTGCGGCAGGAACCACTGGTCCGCGAAGCCGACCACCTGCTCCGGCGTGATCAGCCCCGAGTCCGAGAGCGAGCCGTACCAGAGCACCGTCGCCGTGTAGCCGATCGCCGCCGCGGCGGCCCGGCTCCGCTCGTCCGTGTAGCCGAACGGCGGCCGGTAGAAGGGCGCCGCCTCCACCCCGTAGGTCGAGCGGATGAAGTCGCCGTTGCGGCCCAGCTCCTCCTGCACGCCGTCGCTCGAGAGGCTCGTCAGGTCGGCGTGCGACCAGGTGTGGTTCGCGAGCTGCACCTGCCCCGAGGCGACGAGCGGAGCCAGCAGCGGCGCGTTCACGGTCCACGAGTCGTACTTCCCGTTGAGGAAGAAGGTCAGCCGGGTGCCGGTGTCGCGGGCGAACTGCGCGTAGGCGGCGACCACGTCGGAGTCCGCGCCGTCGTCGACGGTCCAGGCGAGCGTGCTCCCCTCGCCGGGCAGCTCCGAGATCGTGCCGGAGGGCAGCGGCGCCTTCCGCCGCACCGGAGCCGCCGCGGCGGTGGTGGTCGGCACGGGGCGGGGAGGGGTCGGGACGGCGGTCGGAGCGGCGGACGGCAGCACCGCCGCCGGCGCCGTGCTCGGCGGGAGCGCCGCGGGAGCGGGCCGGGCGGGCGTGCACCCCGTCAGCGCGACCGCCGAGGAGGCGATCCCCAGCAGCAGCGCGCGTCGCCTCAACCGGTCCACGGGCCCCCCTCGCGAGCCCCGTCCCCCGGAGCGTCCCCGCGACCGTAGCGGTCGGGGAGGGAACGGGCAACGCGGCGCGACACCCCTCCCTCCCCGCAGCCTCTACCGGAAGGTGCGCCTGACCGCGTTGTTCGCCGGCGTGGGATCGGCGGCGGCGGTCGACACCCTGGCGTCGATCGTCGTGGCGGCCGGCCGGTCGACCAGCGTCACCGAGTAGGTGGTGCTCCGCCCGGCGGAGACGCTCGGCGCGGTCCAGGTGAGGACCGTCGTGCCCGCGGCCGAGCCCTTCGTCTGCACGGCGCCGGGCGCACTCGCCACCGTTCCGCTGACGACGACCCGGGTGGTCGTCGTCGCCGCGTCCCGGGTGCCGGTGTTCCGGACGGTGATCGTGCCCGAGAGGGGAGCCGTCGCCGCCAGTCCCGGCGCCGGCGCCAGCGTCAGTGTGAGGTCGGCGCGGGTGGAGGACTTCACCTGCAGCGACTGCGTCACCGAGGTCGCGGCGAGCCACGCCGAGTCGCCCGCCTGCGTGGCCCGGACCGTGCAGCTCGCCGCGCCCGTCAGCCGCACCGTCGCCGTGCCCGCGCCGGTGGCGGTCAGCGTGCAGCTGCCGCTCGCGTACAGCTTCACGGGCAGACCGGAGGAGGCGGTGGCCGCGACCGGGTAGGCGATCCCCTTCTCGGGCGAGGACGGCATCGCGGTCGAGAAGGCGACCTTCTGCGCCTTCTTCTTCTGCGAGACGACCGCGGTGACCGCGATCGACTGGGTCGCCCGGGGAGCCGCGTCGTGCGAGGCGTCGCCGGCCTGATCCGCGGTGACCGTGCAGGTGCCGGATCCGCTGAAGGTCACGACGCCGCCCGCGAGCGAGCACGCGCCCGTGGCGCCGATCGTGACCGGCAGACCGGAGGAGCCGCCCGCCGCGGTCGGTGTGTAGCGGCCGCCCGCGGTCGCCGTGCTCGGAGCCGCGGAGGTGAAGGCGACCGTCTGCAGCGCCTTGCCGATCGGGAACGTCCGGACGACCTGCTCCGCGGGCGCGTGAGCGTCGTCGCCGGCCTGATCCAGCGTCAGCGTGCAGGTGCCGACGGAGTCGTAGGACACCGTGCCGTCCTCTCCCAGCGAGCAGGAGTCGGAGGCGTCGAGCACCGGGTCGGCGCTCGACGGGCCACGGACGATCGACGGGGTCCAGGAGCCGCCGATCCGGGCGTCCGTCGGAGCGGCGTCGCGGAACGACACCGCTCCCGCCGCCGTGCCGACCTCCACCGACTGCGTGATCCGCGGAGCCGCCGAGTGGCGCTCGTCCCCGGCCTGGTCCGCGGTCACCGTGCAGGTGCCGGAGCGGGTGAAGGTCACGACGCCGTCCGCGACCGTGCAGGACCCGGCCGCTCCGAGCACCACGGGGGCGCTCGACGCGCCGGCCGTCACGACGGGCGTGTAGGAGCCCCCCGCGACCGCCGCGTCGGGGACCGGCGAGGCGAACGCCAGCGTCTGGCCGAGGGCGCCGATCGCGAAGGTGCGGACGGCCTGCGGAGCGGCGCCGTACCGCGAGTCGCCCGCCTGGTCGAGCGTCAGCGTGCAGGTGCCGACGGAGTCGTAGGACACCACTCCTGCGGCCGCCGAGCATGCTCCGGAGGCGGTCAGCACTGGACGCGCGGTGGAGGGTCCGGCGACGATCCGCGGGGTGGTCGTCCCGCCGACCGTCGCACCGGTCGGCGCGGTGCCGCCGAAGGAGACGGTGCCCGCGAGCAGTCCGACCGCGATCACCTGCGAGGCCCGCTCCGCCGCGTCGTACCGGGCGTCGCCCGTCTGGTCGGCGGTCACCGTGCAGGTGCCCGATCCGGTGAAGGAGACGACCCCGTTCGTGAGCGTGCAGGACCCGGAGGCGCCGAGCACCACGGGCCGCCCGGAGGCTCCGCCGGTCGCGGTCGGGCGGTAGGTGCCGCCCGCGAGCGCCGAGTCCGGCGCCTGCGAGGTGAAGGCCACGGTCTGCGTGATCCGGGTGATCTCGAAGCTGCGCACGGCCGTCGGTGCTGCGCTGTGGCGGGTGTCGCCCGCCTGGTCCAGCGTCAGCGTGCAGGTGCCCGCGGAGTCGTAGGAGACCAGTCGGAAGGGCCCGACGGAGCAGGCGCCGGAGGCCGTCAGCACCGGGGGAGCGCTGGACGGGCCGGCGACGACCGCGGCCGTCGAGGAGCCCCCGACCCGGGCCGCGGCCGGAGCATCGCCGCCGAACGCGACGGTCCCCGCGAGCTGCGAGACGGCGACGGTCTGCGAGACCTGCGCCGCCGCCGCGTAGCGACCGTCGCCCGCCTGGTCGGCCGTGACGGTGCAGGTGCCGCTGCCGGCGAAGGTGACGACGCCGTCCGCGAGCGTGCAGGCGCCCGACGCTCCGATCGTCACGGGGAGCCCGGAGGCGCCGCCCGTCGCGGTCGGAGTGAGCGTGTCGCCGGACGCAGCCGTCGACGGCGCGGTCGAGGTGAAGGCGACGGTCTGCGCGATCGCGGTGATCTCGAAGGTCTGGACCGCCCGCGCGGTGCCGTAGGTGGCGTCGCGGTAGTGGATCGCCGTCAGCGTGCAGGTGCCCGCGGAGTCGAACCGGACGGCGCCGTTCTCGCCGTCGGAGCAGGCGCCCGAGACGCTGAGCACCGAGGGGCCGGAGGACGGGCCGCGCGTGAAGGCGGGAGTGAAGGATCCGCCCACTTTCGCGTCGGTCGGGACGGCGGTCGTGAACGCCACGGAGCCGGGCGCGTAGCCGACCTCCACCTCCTGCACGGCGGGCCGGGCACTGTCGTACTGCCGGTTGCCGTTCTGGTAGGCGAAGACGCCGCAGACACCCTTCGTGGTGAAGGTGACCACGCCGTCCTTCGCCGAGCACGACGCGGTGGTGAGGAGGAACGGAGCGATGCCCGAGGCGCCGCTCTCGATCACCGGGCGGTAGGTGTCTCCGAGGACGGCGCCGACCGGAGGCGCGCTCGTGATCCGGACCGTCTGCGGGAGGAAGTAGATCGAGTACTCCTGCTCGGCGTGCCGCGCGGGCCAGTAGCCGTCTCCGGGCTGGTCGAGGGACAGCACGCAGAGCCCGGCCCCGTCGTTCCGCACGGTCACGCCGTCCGGGAGGATCGAGCAGTCGCGGCTCGCGGAGAGCACCGGCACGCCCTTCGACGGGCCGGGCACGATCGTCGGCCGGTACGTCTCGAGCGACATCGCGTGCGGGGGCGCGGTGCTCCCGAAGGAGAGGTTCCCCTCGGGAGTCCCGACCGTGATGACCTGCCGGACCTGCGGAGCGGCGTCGTGCCGATCGTCCGCGGCCTGGTCGATCGTCACCGTGCAGGTGCCGTCGCCGAAGAACGTCACCACGTCGTCCGCGATGGTGCAGTTGCCGTTCTCGATCACCGCGATCACGAGCGGGTTGCCCGAGCCGCCGCCGGTCGCCTCGACCGTGTACCGGTCGTCGGTGAACACCCGGACGGGCGGAGTCGAGGTGACGACGACGGTCTGGGGGATCCGCGAGATCGGGACGAAGCGCACCAGGCCGTCGGCGGCCGCGTACACGTCGTCGCCCGGCTGGTCGAACTGCACGCCGCAGGTCGAGGGCTCGGTGTAGGTCAGGATCTGCGCACCGGTCGCGTCAGGGGCGACGGTGCAGCCGAAGAAGGTCCTGACGAGCACCGGCAGTCCCGAGCTCGAGGTCGCCGTGGCGACGCCGGTCGACTCCAGCACGCCGGTCTTCGGCACCGCGACCGTCAGCGTCTGCGACGCCTTCGCGACCTCGAGATCGAAGGAGGCGCGCCCCGCGGTGTAGTGGTCGTCGCCGGCCTGGTCGGCGGTCACGGTGCAGGTGCCGCCGCGCGTGAAGGTCACGACGCCGTCGGCGATCGCACAGGAGCCGGTCGCTCCGATCGAGACGGGGCTCCCGGAGCCGCCGCCGGTGGCCGTCGGAGTGAAGGTGCCCAGCGCCGTCGGCGCGGTCGGCCGCGAGGAGGTGAAGGCGACCGTCTGCGAGAACTTCCGGACCGTGATCCGGAACGAGGACGTGCCGGTGTTGCCGGCCTCGTCGTCCGCGGTGCAGTCGACCGTCGTGTCCCCGATCGGGAAGACGCTTCCCGAGGCGGGCGTGCAGGTCGAGCCCACGGCTCCGTCGACCGCGTCCTGCGCGGAGGACGCGAAGGTGACGACGGCGCCGGAGACCTCGGCCGGCTCGGCCGTGACGGCGGCGGGCACGGTCACGACGGGGGCCGAGCGGTCGGCCAGCGCGAAGGTGCCGGGGATCGACCGGAGGGTGTAGTTCGGCCCGGCGTCGCCTCCGTCGCACCGCGTGACGTAGTCGCCGACGGGCGTGCGCGCTCCGATCGTCACCTTCCCGGTGCCGTCCGCCGTGTAGTAGGCGCCGGTCGGCTCGGTGACGAACCGGTCGGTTCCTGCGAAGCCGTCGGCCGTGCAGGTGACCGTCGGGGCGGTCGCGGTGCCGTGCGCCTGCGTCCCGGGGCTCGACGCGGTCACCGAGAGGGGCGCCGGCGAGATCGTGAGCGCGCCGTCGATGGTGATCAGCTGTCCCGAGGGGTTCGTCAGGCCGGAGCAGCGCGTGGGGTAGCGGCCGACGGGGGTCGTCGCGGAGAGCGCCAGCGGCGTCGTGAATCCGGTGTCGGACGCCGCGAAGGCGCCGCAGGAGACCGTCCCCGAGGGGGAGCCGGTCACGGAGGCGGTGATCGCGGGGGGAGTGGATCCGTAGGTCGACGAGGGCGAGGAGGCGGTCACCATCGGGACGGCCGCGACGATGCGCAGCGCGCCGTCCTTGTACCCCGCGATCGTGTAGTCGCTGCTGACCTTCGCGCCGCTGCACCGCGTGGTGAAGGTGGTGAAGGTGGAGGTGGGCCAGTTCGGGATCAGGCGGTAGATGACGTCGTCCGCCGTGACGATCGGCCGGTAGACGCCGGCCGTGAGCGGGGCGCCGAAGGTGTCGGTGCCGACGAAGGCGGCCGTGCAGCGCAGGTCGGGGGACGGCGCGCCTCGCGGGTAGTCGACCGTCGGGGCGGTCACCGTGAGCGCCTTCGGCTTCGCCGTGAAGCTCTGCAGGGGCTCGCCCGCCCAGCCCAGAGGAGCGAGCGCGTCGAGCCTCGCCGCGAGCGTGCAGACGCCGGCGTGGAGCACGGTCACCCTCATGCCGCTGACGGAGCAGGTCTCGGCGGTCCTGCTGCTCAGGACGATCGAGCGGCCGGGCACGTCGACGGCCTGCGCGTAGGGGCTCGCGTCGAAGGAGTCGCCGTACGCCTTCTGCGGGAGCGTCGACAGGTCGAAGCGCACGCCGCCCACCGCCACGGTGGCCGGCTCGCTGCGGACGCTGCCGCCGCAGGTGGTCAGGGTCGCCCGGTAGCGGTAGGAGCCGGTGGGATCGGGGCCGGCCTCGAGGAACGCGGTCCCGTCCTCCCGGGCGCCCGCCCGGCCGAGCGCGGGCTTCCACGTGGCGCCGCCGTCCGTGGACCTCTCCCAGGACACGGCGGGGATGCCGCCGTAGACGGCCGAGACGCTCACGCCCATCGTCAGCGTGTAGATCTGGTTGGTGACGCCCGCGATGTCCGAGGGCTGCCGGGTGATGACGGGTGTCGCGGCGCACGCGCGCACCTCGTGGCGCAGAGCGGGGAGCGCCGACCAGCTCCCGCGTCCCGCCTCGGCGGGGGTGATGGTGTCGGGGTAGTGCGCGCGGATCTCGTTCCAGCCCTGCGGGATGTCCCTCGTGGTCAGCACGCCGACGCCGTCCGCGTCGAGGGTCACCCTGCTGGTGCCCGCACCGGTGAGGATCTCGACGGTGCCGCCGGCGGCCACCGGTCGGCCCAGGCTCGGGATGGTCACCCTCGCGGTGACGGTGACCTCCTGCCCGAGCATCGAGAAGTCGGGGGTGCGCGTCACGGTCACGGCGGTGTCGTACACCGGAGCGACCACGGGGTCGGCCGCCGTCGGGCCGGCCGTCTGCGAGATCCTCGTCACGCTCGGGTCCACGTAGCTCGAGCCGCCGCCGCCGGCGCCGGGGTCGTTCATGACGCCGAGGGTGTCGTTCATGCTGCCGAACACGTAGGGCGATCCGCCGCCGCCGCCGTACCACCAGCCGGCCCCGCCGCCGCCGCCGCTGTGGCCGGGGAACGAGCAGTTGCCGCCGCCGCCGCGGGAGGCGCCGGCGTCGGCGCCCTTGCCGTCGTTGAGGAACACGCCCCACTGGCCGTTGTTGCCGTCGGCGCACTCGCCGAAGGTGCTGTACCCGCGGGCGCCGGGCGAGCCGCCCGAGCTCTGCCCGGCCGCGCCGCCGCCGCCGCCGTCGGCCGCGTTGTTCCTGCCGCCGTTCCCGCCGCCCCTCGCGCCGCTGCCGGCGTCGGCGTCGCCGCCGACCGAGGACCGCCCGCCGCCGCCTCCGCCACCCGCCGCTACGGCGAGGGCGTGCTGACAGCCGTCCGAGCCGGCCGTGCTGAGGTACTGGGCGTCGCCGCCCGCGCCGCCGGAGTCGCCCCCGTAGACGCCGCCGTTCACGTAGCGCGTGGCGCCTGCCGCTCCGGCCGGGGCGCCGGCGAGGCGCCCGATCTCCAGCACCTGTCCGGGTGTGACGGGCACCTCCACGACGAGGCTGGAGCCGCGTCCGCCGGCGTTGCCCGTCCCGAGGCCGCTCGCACCCTTCCCGCCGTTCTGGCCGCTGAGGACGGCGCGGACCGTCGAGACCCCGGTCGCGGGAACGGTGTACTGCGACACCGTCGAGACCTTCGGGGAGGTGAAGCACGCGGTGCTGAAGACCGGCGCCGCCGACGCGGTCGGCGCGGCCACGACGCTGAGTCCTGCGCCCGCTACGAGCACGGCCGCGGCGACGAGGGAACGGAGGAAGGACTGGCGCATGTGCTGCTACTCCCGGCTGCTGCCGGGAGCGGGCGCCCGCGGTCGGCTCAGAGTAGGGCGGTCGTAGACCCGCGAGGAAGGCGGAACCTACACGAACGCCCTGCTCGGGGGGTACAGGAGGCCGCTTCTGCCGGAACCTCCCAGGAAGTCCCCGTGCACGTCCGGGCAGCGCCCCCGCCCTATTGCGGCCGCCGCCCGGGTCGCGTAGCCTAGCGAGGTTGCGTGCATCTGCACGCGCTTGCGTGCTGCCCACCGGGCAGGAGCTCCGGCTCCGGCCGGACAGGCGGGCGGTGCGCCGACAAGTGACCTTGGGTGGGTCGGGCGGGGCTTCGTGCCGCGCGTGATCCACGGTAACCACACATGGAGGAAACCATGGCAGCAGTCTGCCAGGTGACCGGAGCCGTCCCCGGCTTCGGGCACGCCATCTCGCACTCGCACCGGCGCACCAAGCGCCGCTTCGACCCGAACGTGCAGAAGAAGACGTACTACGTGCCGTCGCTTCGCCGTAACGTGACCCTGACCCTCTCGGCCAAGGGCATCAAGGTCATCGACGCCCGCGGCATCGAGTCCGTCGTCAAGGATGTTCTCGCTCGCGGGGTGAAGATCTAATGGCCAAGCAGCAGGACGTCCGTCCGATCATCAAGCTCCGTTCGACGGCCGGCACCGGTTACACCTACGTGACCAAGAAGAACCGCCGCAACGACCCCGACCGTCTCGTGCTCAAGAAGTACGACCCCGTAGTGCGCAAGCACGTCGACTTCCGCGAGGAGCGCTAAGTATGGCCAAGAAGAGCAAGATCGCCCGCAACGAGCAGCGCAAGGTGATCGTCGACCGCTACGCAGCCAAGCGCCTCGAGCTGAAGAAGGCCCTGGTCGACCCGGCCGGGACCGACGAGACCCGTGAGGCCGCCCGCGTCGGCCTCCAGAAGCTCCCCCGCAACGCCTCGCCCGTCCGCGTCCGCTCGCGCGACGCCGTCGACGGCCGCCCCCGCGGCAACCTCACGAAGTTCGGCATCTCGCGTGTCCGCTTCCGTGACATGGCGCACCGCGGCGAGCTGCCCGGCATCACCAAGTCCAGCTGGTGACCCGGCGCCGCTAGCGGCGTGAACGACCGAAGGCCCGTGATCGAAGGATCGCGGGCCTTCGTCGTCCCGCCGGCGGACGTAAAATGTGCGGATGACCGACTCCAGCCTGCCCACCGTCGCCGAGATCGCGGCGCTCATCGACCACGCGATCCTGAAGCCCGAGCTCACCCGCGCCGAGGTCGACGCCCAGCTCGACGAGGCGCGCGCGTCCGGCGTGTTCAGCGTCTGCGTCCGCCCCTCCGACGTCGCCCACTCGGTCGCTCGGCTCGAGGGCTCCGGCGTCCTGGTCGGCACGGTCATCGGCTTCCCCCACGGCACCACCTCGACCGCGGCCAAGGTCGCGGAGTCGCGTCAGGCGCTCGCCGACGGCGCGTCCGAGCTCGACATGGTCGTCAACATCGGCCGCCTCCGCAGCGGCCTGCTCCAGGACGTCGAGGACGACGTCCGCGCCGTGGTCGAGGCCGCCGAGGGCCACGTCGTCAAGGTCATCCTCGAGACGAGCCTCCTCGACGACGAGCAGGTCGTCGAGGGCAGCCGGGCCGCCGAGCGCGCCGGAGCGGACTTCGTGAAGACCGCCACCGGCTTCGCGGGCGGAGGCGCGAACGAGCACGACCTCCGCCTCATGCGCGGCGCCGTCTCGGAGGTCGTCCAGGTGAAGGCGTCCGGCGGAGTCCGCGACCTCGACACGCTCCTCGCCTACCGCGGCCTCGGCGTCACCCGCTT
This sequence comes from Rathayibacter sp. AY1B4, assembly GCF_002932815.1. Classification (NCBI taxonomy): domain Bacteria; kingdom Bacillati; phylum Actinomycetota; class Actinomycetes; order Micrococcales; family Microbacteriaceae; genus Rathayibacter; species Rathayibacter sp. AY1B4. Next base: position 22,781 of record NZ_PSWN01000034.1, read on the forward strand.
CGGCACCAGCGGCTCCGCGACCATCCTCGGCGACCTCGCGGCGCGGCACTCGGGCGACTCCACCGCGGCACGTGTCGACTCCGCCTCCTACTGACGGAGCGGCCGACGAGGGCCGCACCGCACCCGCCGACCGGATGACGCCGGTGCGCCTGCGCCCGGGCCGCGCCGGCCGGTGGGCGGAGCGGACCCGCCGCCCCCTCGACGAGATCGCCCGCGCCCTCAAGGAGCGCGTCTACGCGACCTTCACGGGCCTAGCCGTGGTGACGATCTACCTGGTCGGCGACCACCCGGACGCGGTCCACGCCCTCCAGAGCCTCGTGATCTCGATCATCGGGATCTCGGCCGCGGGCTTCGTCGCCGAGGTGATCGCGCACCAGGTCGTGCACGCCTCGGCGCCCTCGCGCTCCGAGACGCACACCATGCTGCGGATCGCGGGCGGGGCGCTCGCCTCGGCGTCGCTGCCGGTCCTCGCGCTCGGCGCCGCGGCGCTGGGCTGGATCGACGCGACGGTCGCGCTGCGGATCGGCGCGGGCGTCTACGTCGCCACGCTCGCGGGGATCGCCCTCATCGCCGTCGTGCGCGCGGGCCTCTCCTGGAAGGAGAGCATCTTCTCGCTGCTCGGGATCGTGGGTCTCGGCGTGCTGGTCGTCGGCGTGCTCGCGCTCGCGCACTGATCCGGAGGCGCCGCCGAGCGTAGGCTCGGACGGATGACGTCACGCACCAGGGTCGAGCTCGGCCGCCGCGAGGACCTCGGCGCCGACTGCGCGAACTGCTTCGGCCTGTGCTGCGTCGCTCTCGCCTTCGCCCGCTCCGCCGACTTCCCGTTCGACAAGCGCGCCGGAGACCCGTGCGTCAACCTCGACGGCGAGGACGCGTGCACGATCCACCGCCGGCTCCGGCCGCAGGGCTTCGTCGGCTGCACCGTCTTCGACTGCTTCGGCGCCGGCCAGAAGGTCTCGCAGCACACGTTCGGCGGCGTCTCCTGGCGGTCGGACCCGGCCGTGCGCGAGCGGATGTTCGCGGTGTTCCCGCTGATGCGCCGCCTGCACGAGCTGCTCTGGTACCTCGACTCCGCACTGGCGCTTCCCGGTGTCGGCGCGCCGCTCGTCGACGAGCTGCGCGAGCGGTTCGACGCCGTGCACGCGCACACCCTCGGCGAGCCGGAGCAGGTGGTCGCGGTCGACGTCGACGCGGAGTACGGAGCGTCCCGGCCGCTCCTGATCGCGGCGAGCGCGGCCGCTCGCGCAGGAGCGGCGCCGCATGCCCGCCGGTCGAAGGGCCGTCGACTCGCTCCGGGTGCCGATCTGGCGGGCGCACCGCTCCGGAACGCGGACCTGCGGGGAGCGGATCTGCGGGGCGCGCTCCTCCTCGCCGCGGACCTGCGGGGTGCGGATCTGCAGCGGTGCGACCTGCTCGGGGTGGACCTGCGCGACGCTGATGTGTCCGGCGCGCGGCTCGCCGAGGCGGTCTACCTCACCCAGGCGCAGGTGAACAGCGCTCGAGGGGATGCGGCGACCACGCTGCCGTCGCACTTCGAGCGCCCGTCGCACTGGGGCGGCTAGGGCGCCGGGTCAGAGGCTGCGGGGGCCGCCCAGCGACTCGTCGCCGCCCTCGTCGTCGACGCCGAGGGCCTCGACGACCTCGCGGCCGAGGAGGTGCGCGCCGCTCCAGCCCTCGATGACGCACCGGGGGAACGCCTCGCGGTCCGGGGAGCCGAGCCATGCGGCCGCGGCCTCGCGGGCCCACGCCTCGGAGGCGTACACGCCGATGATCTCGGTGCGGTCGTCCCACGGCGTCGCGGTCGAGAGGACGAAGTGGTCACCGTTCACGATCGGATCTCCTCCGGCTCTCGGGGTTCAGCGACCCCGTGGGAGTGCGGGACCGGACCGGACGCTACCCGTGGGCGGGGGAGCGCGTCTCCGGGGTCGACACGAGCGCGGATGAAGGCTACGGGAACGTCGAGCGCGGCGCGATCACCCGATGGTCCCACGCAGGCGGGCGTTCAGCCCACCCAGAGCGGTCGCGATCTCGTTCTCGTCGCTTCCGGGGAGGAGGGCGCCGCCCTGCTCGAGGCCGTGGCGCAGGGCCTCGACCTCCTCAGGGGGGAGGCCGCCGCTGTCGAGGAGGGCCTGGAGGGCGGCGAGGATGCCGACGAGGGCGACGGCGTCGTCCAGGTCGAGGGGGCGGACGGGCGGACCGTGTCGGAGAAGATCACGGTGAGGGCGGCCGTCTCGGGCACGGCGAACGCGCTGGCGGCGGCGTTCTCGACGAAGACG
>NZ_PSWN01000035.1:0-23332 GCF_002932815.1 Rathayibacter sp. AY1B4
CCGCGGGAGTCTCCGGGCGTCAGCCCTTCACCGCTCCGCTCATGATGCCCGCGATGAGCTGGCGTCCGGCGAGGAGGAACAGCACCAGCAGCGGGATCACCGAGAGCACGGCGCCGGCCAGCACGATCGAGTAGTCGACGTAGTAGCCCGACTGCAGCTGCGCGAGCGCCGTCTGCAGGGTCGGATTCGTGGGGCTGAGGACGATCAGCGGCCAGAGGAAGTCGGTCCACGCCATCATGAACGTGAAGAGCCCGAGGATCGCCATCGCCGGTCGTGCCGCCGGGACGGCGACGGTGAGGAACGTCCGGAACTGGTTCGCTCCGTCCACGCGCGCCGCCTCGATCAGCTCGTCCGGGATCACGTCGACCAGGTACTGCCGCATGAAGAACACGCCGAACGCGGTGACCAGCGTCGGCACGATCACGGCGCCGAGCGAGCCCGTCCAGCCAAGCTGCCGCATCAGGATGAACAGCGGGATGATGCCCAGCTGCGTCGGGATCGCCATGGTCGCGACGACTCCGATCATCAGGCCGTCGCGCCCGCGGAACCGCAGCTTCGCGAAGGCGTAGCCGGCGAGCGTCGAGAACGACACGACCGAGAGCGTGATGATCCCCGAGACGATGATGCTGTTCAGCAGAGCCGTCCAGAACGGGATCGCCGTCAGCACCTGCGAGGCGTTGGCGAGGAAGTTGCCGCCCGGGACGAGCGGCAGGGTCTCGCTGCGGGTCGCGTTCGAGCCGCTCGCCACGACGAACGACCACCACAGCGGGTAGGTCGAGCCGAGGATGAAGGCGCTCAGCAGCCCGTAGGTGAGGAAGCCGGGCCGGTCGACGCGGCCGGCGCGGGAGGCGCGGACGCGGCGCACCGGGAAGGCGGCGGAGGTGGCGGGGGCGGTCATCGCTCGCTCTCGTTCTGGCCGAGGCCGGTGGTGGTCAGCAGGGGGTCCGCGGCGGCGATCTCGTCGGCGGTCGCGGGGCGGGCGGAGCGGCGCTTCGAGCGCTGCGAGATCCGGTTCTCGACGGAGGCGATCCGCCGCGAGATCGCGAAGTTCAGCAGGCCGATCAGCACGATCAGGAGGAACAGCAGCCACGCGATCGCGGCCGCCTCGCCGAAGTTCTGGCGGAAGAACGCCATCTCCCAGAGGTAGAGGACGGTGGTCTGGAACTGCCGGTCCGACCCGCCGATGCCGCCCGCGTTCGACACGTCGAACAGGCGCGGCTCGGCGAAGATCTGCAGGCCGCCGATGGTGGCGGTGATGATCACGAAGATCAGGGTCGGCCGGATGCTGGGGATCGTGATCGAGCGGAAGCGGCGGAACGCGTTCGCCCCGTCGATCGCGGCCGACTCGTGCAGCTCGCGCGGCACGGCCTGCATGGCGGCGAGGAGGATGAGGGCGTTGTAGCCGGTCCAGCGCCAGTTGACCATCGTCGCGATCGCGACGTGGCTGGCGAGGCGGTCGTTCGTCCACTCGATCGGGCTGATGCCCACCAGGCCGATCAGATTGTTGATCAGGCCCTCCTGGTCGCTGAAGACGCTCGCGAAGATCAGCGCGACCGCGACCGGCGAGACGATGTACGGCAGCAGGACGCTCATCCGCCAGAAGGTGCTGGCCCGCAGCGCCTGGTCGAGGGCGGCCGCGAGCAGCAGCGCGACGGCGAGCTGCGGGATCGTGGAGAGCAGGAAGATGCTCAGCGTGTTGACGATCGAGTTCCAGAAGAAGCGGTCGCCGAGCACGGCCGCGAAGTTCGCGAACCCGACGAAGTCGCCCTGGCCCTGCAGCAGCTGCCAGTCGTAGAGCGACACGACGAGCGTGTAGACCAGCGGGAACGCGCCGGTGAGCGCGAAGAGCAGGAAGAACGGCGAGATGTAGAGGTAGGGAGAGGCCTTCACGTCGAAGCGGCTCGCGCGCTGGCGGAAGGTCAGCGGGAGTCGGGGCGCCGGGCGCCGCTTCCCCGCGGGGGGCGTCGCCGTGGTCGGCGGGGTGAGTGTGCTCGTCATGGCGCTCTCTTCGAGGTCGAGTCGGAGTCGGAGGGGATGGGGCGGGGCCGGAGTCTCTCGTGCGGCGGGGCCGGCCGGGAGGAGTCACGGGCGGCGGGGCCGGAGAGGCCTCGGGCCGGCGGGCGGCAGCGTTTCTCCCGTGCGGCGAGGCGGCCCGAGATGCGGGCGGCCCGGCCGCACGGGGACCGGGAGGTCCGGTGGCGGCCGGACCTCCCGGATCGGGTGGGCGTCGTCCCGGAGGCGTCAGCCCCCGGGCGTCGGCCCGACCGGATCAGTCGACGAGCTCACCGAGGAGCTGGAGCGCCTCGTTCCAGCCCTCCTTGCCGTCGATCTCGCCGCGGTCGACCTTCTGCAGGACCGGTCCGAAGACGTTCTCCTGGATCAGCGAGTCGTCCGGGCCCTTGTACTGGGCGACGACGCCCTCGGCGCGCTGCGCGAGGATCGCGCCGGTCGGGGAGTCGTTCATGCCGGGGTCGGGAGCGGCCGCCGAGGCGAGCTCCTTCTGCGCGTCGAGGGTGCTCGGGAACGGTCCGGCCGCCTCGAACGCCTTCAGCTGCTGCTCCGGCTCGCTGAGCCACGACGCCAGCGCGGCGGCCTCAGCGGGGTGCTTCGACTGGGTCGGGACCGAGAGGAACGAGCCGCCCCAGTTGGCGGGGCCGCCGGGGAAGACGTCGGCGAAGTCCCAGCCGGTGGCCTCGGCGTTCCCGCCGCCGGCCTCGACGTTGCTCTTCAGCGTGCCGAACATCCAGCCCGGGCAGACGAAGGTGGCGAAGGTCTGGTCGGTGAACGACTTGCCCTTGTTCCAGTCCCACGCCTTCTGCGCGGCCGAGAGTCCGGAGGCGGTGGCGTCGGTCAGCTGGCCCCAGCGCTCCTCGAGCTCCGGGTTGCCCTCGACGTTCAGCTCGCCGTCGGAGGTGTAGTACCCCTCGGGCAGCTGGTTGACCATGGCGTTCCAGACGAATCCGGAGTGGTCGAACCACGCCTTGCCGGTCGCGTCGTGGTACTTCTGGCCGGCGGCGAAGTAGTCGTCCCAGGTCGCGTCCGGCCCGCCGAGCATCTCGGCGACGGCGGCGCGGTCGGTGGGCATGCCCGCTGCCTCGAAGGCAGCGGTGTTGTAGCAGAGGCCCTCGGGTCCGATGTCGGTGCCGTAGCCGATGACGCGCCCCTCGGGGTCGGTCGCCTGCTCGTACTTCCAATCGACCCAGTCGGCCTTGCGGTCCTCGATGCCGTGGTCGCGCAGGTCGACGAACTGGTCCGAGACCTCCATGACGGAGCCGAGCCAGCCCTCCTCGATGGCGACGACGTCGGCGAGTCCGGAGCCGGCGGCGAGCTTGGTGAACGCGTCGGTCCGCGCGTTGCCGCCGGTGTCGATGTTGTTCGGGACGATGGTGATCCCCGGGTTGGCGTCCTCGTACTCGCCGTAGAGCTCGTCGAAGCCCATGGCGTTGAACGTGGTGACGGTCAGCTCGATCTCGCCGCCCTCGGAGGCGTCGGATCCCGACGAGCATCCGGTGACGATCAGGGCGAGGGCCGAGGCGCCGGCGATCGCCGCGGCGATCCTGGTGCGTCGTGAATAGGGCACGGTCACTCCTTCGTGATGGTGGTGGGGCACCCCCGCGAGCGCTCTCACGCGTGCTGTTCCGCGTAAGTGAGAGCGCTCTCACGAGGTGTGCGGCGAGCTTACGCACGCCCCCGCGGAGAGGTCAAGCGTTTTCGAGAGAGCGCTCTCATTGAATTGATGGTCCGCGCCCAGCCGCGCACCTCCCCGCCGCCCTCGCCCCCACGAGAACGCAGAAGTCGCGGTACTCGAACGCGAGTACCGCGACTTCCGAGGACTCACCGCCCCCTGCCGATCGAGCAGCGGCTACTCGACCAGCAGGGACGCCCTCAGCCCACCAGCACCGCGAAGCCCTGCGCGGGCAGCTGCACGGAGACGGCTCCGGACGGCGACGTCTCGCTCACGAGCGCGCCGTCCTGCGAGTAGACGCGCAGGGTGCCGGAGCCGCCCGAGACGCCGATCGCCGTGGTGCGCACTCCGTCGGTGGAGTTGCGGATCAGCTCGGTGCGGCCGCCCTCTCCTCCGACCACGAGGCGCGTCACCAGCGGGCGCACCAGCAGCGCATCGAGGCGCGTCTGCCCGCTCAGCGGGCGGACCTCGACGCTCGACGAGCCGGCCGGCACGGTGCGGCGGAGCTTCTCCGGGAGCAGCGCGCCCGACGCCTCCGTGACCCCCTGCGACCCGACGGTCGAGCGGAGCAGGTCGAGCGGCCGCTTCCCCGACGTCCAGACGCTCAGGGGCGTGCGCTCCGTGCCGCGCTGCGGCTGGTCGATGACGGCCTCCACCACGCGGTCCTGCGTGGACGGGCCGATCGGGATCGAGATCGCGCGGCGCGGGTCGGTCAGCGAGAGGTACGAGCCGCTCCAGCCGGCTTCCCCGGTCCAGGACGACTCGGGCGTGACGACGGTGCCGCCGCGCGCGCTCTCCGCCTCGACCAGCGTCAGCCCGTCGCGCGAGCGCTCGGAGGCGACGGAGCGGGCACGGTCGGCGACGTCCGGGTGCGCGTCGAGCGCCAGCATCGCCAGCAGGCCGTGGATGGTGCTCTCGGCGCCGCTGTTGCGGTTGACGGACCCGTCGGCCTGGACGCCGTCGAAGACGACTCCGGTGGCCGGGTCGTAGACCGGGCCGAGGCTGCGGTTCAGGCCGAAGAACCAGGCGCCCTGCACGGCCGCGAGGTCGGTGAAGGCGCTGGAGCCGGTGGCGTCGGCCAGGGCGAGCGAGTTCTGCAGGCGGGAGTCGGCTCCGTAGGCGATCTGCACGCGGTCGGTCGGAGTGGGGTTCCAGCCGTTGTCGGGGCCGCCGGCGGTGAGCAGCTCCGGAGCGAAGCGGGCGCCGTCGACGATCGCGGGCTCGAGGAGGGAGGAGTCATCGAGCGCCGCGGACGACGCGGCCAGGCCGCCGGCCATCTGCGACGACCAGGAGTGCCAGAGCGTGCGCGACTTCGTCCACGGCAGGATCGCGCCGTACGGCCAGGCGGTGGTGTCCGCCTCCGTCGTCGTGGTGCGGGCGTAGGCGGCGACGCCCTCGGCGAGCTGGGCCGTGCTCGTGCGCACCGCGGAGTCGTCGGGGGCGGCCTCGAGGTAGGCCGAGAGGCCGAGCAGCGCCTCCGAGGTGGCGTCCGCCCCGTCGACGATCAGCCAGGCCGGCACCTTCACGCCGTCGGCCTGCGCGTACTCGCCGTAGCGGGTGAGCACCTCGCGGTCGACCGCCGCGACGCCGAGGCGCAGCCGCTCCTGCAGGAAGGCGGCGAACTCCGGATCCGTGTCGCGGAACGCCGCGTAGCCCTCGCCGAGCGCCCAGAGCGTGCGGGCGAGCCAGTAGCTGTCCTCGGAGTCGCTCGGGTCCGGCAGCTCGACCGGCTCGGCGCTCGCGTTCAGCTCCCCGTCGGTCTGCATCCAGAGCACCACGTTCCCGGCGTCGTCGCCCTCGGTGGTCTGGAAGTAGGCGAGGGCGCGGAGCGTCTCGAAGGCCTTCTCGCGGCTCTCGGTCGACCCGGTCTGCTGCCAGTGGCGGAGGTAGACGACGGCGGCGCGCGAGATGTCGTCGGTGTTGAAAGCACCCTGCTCGTAGTCGCCGGTCGCCGGGTCGAGGCGGCCGCCGCCCACGCGCTCGAAGGTGCCGCCGTCGCGGGCGTCGGCGTAGGTCCACGGCATCACCAGGGTCGGCTCCTCGTCGAGCCGGTAGGTGGTGTGGCCGGGCTCGGGCACCGGAGTGGCGGTGTCGAGGAGGAAGTCGAGGTGCGCCGTGTTCGTCAGCGGCTCGGCCGCCTGCGCGGGGGTCGCGCCGAGGCCGAGGCCCCCGACGGTGAGGGCGGCGGCGGCCAGGACGGCCGCCGATCTGGTGAGCGTGTTCGTCATCGAACTCTCCTTGGGTGGGGGATGTGGGGGGCGGATCTCGATGCGCCGGCGGGGCGGGCTCCTCGATCAGCGGGAGGTGCCGGCGGACCCGATCAGCGGCGTCAGCCGTCCGTGCGGACGAGGCGGGCCGCGCCGATCTTCGAGTCGGCCATGCCGTAGAAGACGTAGTGCTGCCCGTCGATCTCCTCGATCGCCGTCGGGAAGACGACGTTCGGGACGATCCCGCTGCGCTCCTCCTCCGTCTCGGCCTCGAGCAGCGGCTCGGCGGTGCGCGCGATCACCCGCGACGGGTCGTCGCCGTCGAGGAGGATCGCTCCGGCCGAGTAGTTCACGTGCTGCTGCTGCGCGAAGGCGCTGTCGATCACTCCGGTGACCCCGTGGTGGATGAGCAGCCACCCCTCGGGCACGCGCAGCGGCGCGGGTCCGCCGCCGACCTTCAGCTCCTCGAACGGGAACTCCGGGCCGGCGAGGAACCGGTGCCGGGTCCAGCGCGTGAGGCTCGCCAGGTCGCGGTCGACCTCGTCCACCGGCACGTAGCTGATCCAGATGCTCTGCCGCGGGTCCTCGATCCCGGCCGGGAGGCGCACGCCCTCGCCCGGCCGCGTCTCGCCGAGGTCCCACATCGGCCGGTGCAGCACCGCGAACGAGCGGGTGCCGTCCGGGGCGGCGACGATCTCGGGGAAGAACACGCAGTCCTTGTTGTGGAACAGGCCCAGGTCGATGTCGAGAGCGTCGTCGTAGGCGAAGGTCACCGGGCCCAGGCGCCGCCAGTCGCGGAGGTCCTCCGACACGGCGAGCGCCGTCCGGGGCCCGAGCGGCCCGTAGGCGACGTAGGTCATCACGTGCAGGCCGAGCGCCTCGATGAAGGTGATCCGCGGATCCTCCACGCCGGCGTTGTGCGCGCCGCGCTCGAAGCCGCGGTCGGGCGCGAGCACGACGCCTTCGCGCTCGACGCCGACGGGCACGCCGCCCTCGACGACCACGCGGGCGAGACCCACGCGGGAGACGTTGCCGGCGGCGACCATCCGGGGCAGGAGGTACAGCTCGCCGTCGGGTCCGCGGCCGCTGCCGGGGTTGAGCACCCCTTCGGCTTCGAGGGCGTCGCCCGGGGCGGGCTCCATCACGACGCCGACGCGCTCGAGACGGTAGGGGACAGTGGTGAGGGTGGGAGACATGGTCAGCCTTTCACTCCGGATCCGAGATCGGTCGAGACGAAGTAGCGCTGGAACACGATGAACAGCACCACGACGGGCGCGGCGAGCACGACGGCTCCCGCGAGGATCGCCCCGAACGGGTTGTCGGTCGACGACGCCACGTTCGAGATGTAGTTGGCCAGGGACACGGCGAGCGGCTGCAGCGACGCGTCCTTGGTGATGAGGAACGGCCAGAGGAACTCGTTCCAGGGGCCGATGAAGGTCAGCAGCACGGCGGTCACCAGCGCGGGCCGCACCAGCGGGAGCGCGATGGTCCACAGCAGCTTCAGCTCGCCGGCGCCGTCGATCCGGGCAGCCTCGAACAGCTCCTTGGGGAGCTGCAGGAAGTACTGCCGGAAGATGATCACCGCCGTCGAGTTGATGGCGAACGGCAGGATCATCCCGAGGTGGCTGTCCGCGAGGCCGTAGTCGCGCGCGATCAGCACGTAGAGCGGGATCTGCAGCAGCTGGAACGGGATGACCTGCACCAGCAGGGCGAGCGCGAACACCGCGTTGCGCCCCCGCCACTGCAGCATCGCGAGCGCGTATCCGGCGAGGACGCCGAAGAACACGGTGCACAGCAGCACGCCGCCGGTGAAGATCCCGGAGTTGACCAGTCCGGTGAGCAGGCTGATCCGCTCGTTCACGTTGACGTAGTTGTCGAGCGTGAGGTTGCCCGGCTCCGGGATCGCTCCCGCCAGCGTCGGGTCCGGATCCGTCTGCAGGGAGCCGACGATCATGTAGTAGAAGGGGAAGAGGAAGACGATCGCGCCGATCGCGAGCACGACTCCGCGCAGGATCACGGCTCCGCGGCTGGAGCCCATGGGGCGCCTCCGCGGCGACTTCTCGGGGGCGACGGCGGCGGGCACGGCCGAGGCGGCGCCTCCGGCACTGGACAGGGTGCTCATGAGTTCCTCTCCCCCGCGAAGCGGTTCTGCAGATAGGCGATGACCAGTACCAGCAGCACCAGGACCACGCCGATGGCCGAGGCCACGTCGGGCTGCCCCTGCTGGATCCCGAGCTGGTACATCAGCAGCACGGGCGAGGCGGACGCGCCGTTGGGGCCGCCTCCGCCGGTGAGGAGGTAGGGCTCGGTGAAGAGGTTCGCTCCCGTGACGGTCGACACCAGCAGCACCAGGAGGGTCGCCGGCCGCACGCTCGGCACGGTCACCGACCAGAACTGGCGGATGCGTCCGGCGCCGTCGGTCGAGGCCGACTCGTAGAGCTCCTTCGGCACGTTCTGCAGCGCCGCCAGGTACAGCAGGATGTAGAACCCGAGCTGCTTCCAGGTGACGTAGAGCGCGATGATCGGCATCGCGAGCTGCTCGTTGATCAGCCACGACGGGTTCGGCGCGAGCGGCCCGAGGAGGCTGTTGACCAGCCCGTTCCCGTTGAAGAGGAACAGCCACACGCCGACGACCGCGACGCTCGCCGTGACGTAGGGCACGTAGAAGCTGACGCGGAGGAACGTCCGCAGGTGCACGACCTTGTCGAGCGCCGCGGCGAGAAGCAGCGAGAGCACCACCGTCAGCGGCACGTTGATCACCAGGAAGATCCCGATGTTGCCGAAGGAGCGGATGACCTGCGGGCTCGAGAACGCCGTGACGAAGTTGTCGAGGCCGACGAACGGCCGCTCCACCTGCACGCCCGGAGCTGCGAAGAAGAAGTCGTGGAACGCGATCCAGACCGAGTAGACGACCGGGAACGCGAAGACCGCGAGCACGAAGAGGAGGTACGGGCTGCCGAACAGCAGTCCGAGGGGCTGGGGCCCGAGGACGCGGTGCAGGAGGCTCCGCTTCCCCGGCGCCCCGGCCGGCGCGGGCCGGCGGGTGAGGGTGGTCACGGCCGGGTCACTGCTGGCCGGCGAGCCCGGTGACGGTCTCGGCCGCTCCGTCGAGCGCCGTCTTCACGTCGCCCTCGCCGAAGATGACCGTCTTGCCCCACGCGTCGCGGATCGCCTGCAGCATCTGCACCGTGTTGGGGCCCGACGGCACCTCGATGGTGCGGCTCGCCTGGTCGCCGAAGCGCTGGTAGGCGGGGTTCGCCTCGAAGTAGTCGGCGTAGGTGGTCTGCAGGTCGGTGCGCAGCGGCATCTGGCCGGTGGTCTCGAGCAGCGAGCGGTCCTGCTCCTCGCTGGTCGCGAACTTCAGCACCTCCCAGGCGGTGCCCTTGTTGGCGCAGGCGGAGTAGAGGCCGACGTTCTTCGCGTCGCTGAAGGTCCAGGTGTCCTCGGCGGGCGTGCCGTCGGGGGTGGGCACCGAGACGGAGCCCCAGTTCAGGTCGTCGTAGACCGAGACCGCCCAGGGGCCGACGATCGACATCGCGGCCTGGCCGTCGGCGAAGGCGTCGCCCTGGTACTGCTCGCGGCCGGCGAGGCCCTGGTCGTAGAGGCTCTTCCAGAAGTCGGCGACCTCGTAGCCCTCGTCGTCGGCGAAGGTGGCCTTGCCGTCCTCGACGAGGCTCGTCCCTCCGGTGGCCGCGGCGTAGAGCGGCATGAAGTCGAACTGGGTCTGGAAGAACTCGCTGGTGGGCGCGGGCTGGATCGCGGCGGGCGCGGCTCCCGACTCGACCAGCGTCTTCGACGTCGCGAGGAAGTCGTCGTAGGTCGACAGCGACGGGTTCTCGGGGTCGAGTCCCGCCTTCGCGAAGAGGTCCTTGTTGTAGAAGATGACGACCGGGTTGCTCTTCCACGGCATCTGGAAGTACTCGCCGTCGGCGTTCTGGTACTGCTCGGCGAGGTCGCCGCTGCGGGTCTCGATGTAGTCCGCGCCGCCGTCGAAGCTCGAGAGGTCGACGAGTCCGCCCTGGCGCTCGAACTGGCCGACCGCGCTGGGGGCCGTGTTGAAGACGAGGCACGGCGCGTTGCCGGCGGTGATCGCGGCTCCGATGACCTCCTCGCTGCTCTTGCCCGCGGGGATCTCCTGCCCGGTGATCTCCTCGTCCGGGTGGTCCGCGTTCCAGGCGTCGACCATCGCCTTGCCCCACTGCACCTCCTGCTCGTTGTTCGAGTACCAGATGGTGATCGGTCCGGTGGCGGTGAGGTCGGTCGACGCTCCACCGCCGCCGCTGCAGGCGGTGAGGGCGAGGGTCGCGAGGGAGGCGGTGGCGATCCCGGTCAGCCAGCGTCTCGTCGTCGAGGGGGCCATGGTGTTCTCCTTGTCCGGCGTGCGCGACGGTGCGCACGCGTCTTCAGTGGGTCGACGGCCGCGGAGGAGCGGTCGAGTGGCGCACCACGAGCCCGGCGGGCTCGAGGTCGACGTCGGGGGCGCTGCCGGACTCGATGAGGTCGAGCAGCGTGCGGGCGGCCTCCTCGCCCCAGCGCGCGGGGCGCGTGCGGGCCGAGGTCAGCGACGGGTAGACGTGGGCGGCGATCTCGGAGTCGTCGAAGCCCGTGATCGAGAGGTCGTCGGGGAGCCGGAGCCCGCGGGCGTGCGCGACACCGAGGCCGGCGATGGCCATCGGGTCGTTGCCGAAGACGATCGCGGTGGGCGGGGCCGGGCTGTCGAGGAGGTGCTCCGTGGCCTCGGCGCCCTGCTGCGGGCTGAAGTCGGTAGCGATGGGGGTGGTGGGTTCGAGTCCCACCACTGTGCAGGCTTCTGTGAAGGCCTCGCGGCGGCGGGAGGAGTGGAGCAGGTGGTCCGGCCCCGCGACGTGGGCGATGCGGCGGTGGCCGAGCTCCGCCAGGTGCCGGACGGCGTCGGCGATGCCCGCGGAGTCGTCCATCACGACGGCGGGTGAGGAGGAGCCCTCCAGCCGCCCGAGCGTGACGGCCGGGATCTGCAGCTCGGCGAGCAGCGCCGGCCGGGAGTCGTCCTGCCGGAGGTCGGTGAGGAACACGCCGTCGACGCGGCGGTCGGCCGCGAGCGTGCGGTAGACGGCCTCCTCGGAGGCGCCGGGGTCGACCACGCTGAGCACCAGCACGCGGCCGCGCTCGGCGAGCACCCGCTCGACCCCCGAGATGAAGGAGGGGAAGAACGGGTCGGCCGCGATGACCGCCGGGTCGCGCGCCACGACGAGTCCCACCGCGAACGAGACGCTGGTGGAGAGGGAGCGGGCGGTGAGGCTGGGCCGGTACCCGAGCTCGGCGGCCACGCGGACGATCCGCTCGCGGGAGTCGGGCGAGACGCCCGGCCGGTCATTGAGCGCGAACGAGACGAGCGCCTTGCTCACGCCGGCCTCACGCGCGACGTCGAGGATCGTCGGTCTGCCCGCCATGGGAGCTCCTTCGCTCGTCGCCGCGTCTGAACCGGTTTTGTAAACCGGTTCAGAGCACCGTAGCAGGGGGATGCGCGGAGGAGAAGAGGCAGGAGGGAGGGGAGGTGCGCGTGCCACCTGGAGCCTGTTTCCCGCCTGTCCCCGGTGCTGGGACGTGCACGCGTCGGCCGGTCGCTACGGTGACGGGCGCCTGTGCATGGGCGCCCGGGATGGCCGCCGAGCGAGTGGCTCCAGGCCGCTCACGGAACCGTCGAGCGACGGAATCTGAGAGCCCTCCGCGTCCCGGCTCCGGCCCGGCTGGCTGGTGCTGGAGTGTCCCGGTGCCCGGTGACCCCGCAGGCACTCCCCTGACCCGAGAGAGAGAGAACGATCATGGCCCGCCCCCACTCCGCCAGCCGCACCACGAGCGAGCAGCGCACCGAGCACGCCGAGCAGTACTCGGCCGGAGCGCGCTACGCGTCGGAGGCGTTCGGCACCTTCCTCCTGGTCGCCGGCGGCGTCGGCACCGCGGTCTTCGCCTCCGCCTTCCCCGACTCCGGCAACGCCCTCGGAGTCGGGTTCCTCGGCGTCGCGCTCGCCTTCGGCCTCACCGTGATGGCCGGCATCTACGCCGTAGGCCACATCTCCGGAGGCCACTTCAATCCCGCCGTCAGCATCGGCCTCGCCATCGCCGGCCGCACCGAGTGGAAGCACATCCCCGGCTACATCGTCAGCCAGATCCTCGGCGGTCTCATCGGAGCCGGAGTGGTCTTCCTCGTCGCCGCCGACGGCCCGGCCGGATACCTCGCGGCCGCCCGCGACTCCGGCTTCGCCTCCAACGGCTACGGCGCCGCCTCCCCCGGCGGCTTCGGCCTCGGCGCGGTCCTGCTGACCGAGATCGTCCTGACCGCCGTCTTCGTCGCCGTCATCCTCTCCGTCACCGCCAAGAGCGAGTACAAGGCCGTCGCGCCGCTCGCCATCGGCTTCACGCTGACGCTCGTGCACCTGATCAGCATCCCGGTGAGCAACACGTCGGTGAACCCGGCGCGATCGATCGCTGCCGCGGTGTTCGCGGGGCCGGATGCGCTGGGACAGGTGTGGATATTCATCGCGGCACCTATCGTCGGAGCGGCGATTGCCGGCATCGGGACGAAGGGGCTGAACCGCCGGAAGTAGGGGGCAGACGGGTCGCGCCGTGACGTGCGCCTCTTCTCGACCAAGAGCACACCGGCGCCTCCGACGCACCTCGAAGAAAAAATCGGGTGGAGCCGCCCCCTCACTAGGGGGCGTTGAGTAGGGCAGTCAAGATCCGGCCGGATCGGTAGACGCGCAAGATGGAGGCGGCGTCTCGCGCCTTGACTCACTCGAGTTGCATCTTCACCCCGGGGCGCTCGATCGCGATCGCGCTCCCTGGGTTTGCGACGCAAATATTTGCCGCTCTTACCCCGTCCAGTGCCGGGCGCATCGAGCTCCAGCCGAGCGCAATGCTTCGCCGGACGCGCGCCAGGGGCCACGCAGCTGTGGTGCCGCTCCGGCTCGGAAACCCCCTCGCGAACCCGCCATCGCCTCGGTCGTGCCCCTGGCGCTCGCCACGAAGGAACCGCGCCAACCGCCGACGAGCCCGTCGCGGCCCCTGAGGCCGACAATGGGGACTTGTGCGGGCCGACCTCTGAGACGGACCTCCCTGTCGGATGGGGACCAGAACGGCTGATCTATACCGACACCACCTTCCCCGGCTCGCTGACGTTCAACTCGACATACAAGAACGAGGACACCGGTGACGAGCGCATTACGGTCGGCATTAGATCGGTGAGCAGCACGGGACCGAACGTTCGGCATGACGAAATCGAGGTCGAGCAGGGCCAGGAGTATTTTGTACGTGCTGACGTTCACCTCGACGGGCCCGCCGACTGTGCCGCCACGACCGTCATTCTGCGATTCAACCTGCCGAACTGCTCAGCGCACCGCATCGGCACGTCGGCGACTCTGTCCTCCAACAACACGATCCCCTCGAAAGCCTGGGACGGTGCTGAATTCTCGTCAAACGACGACTTCAGCTTGACCGTGGTGCCTGACTCACCGGTACTCCAAAGCAACCGGCACCCCGGCGGTGAAGGTCTGTCCCTGTCGACAGATGACCTCATGTCCGCCACCGGCGGTCAACTCGCTTCCGACGAAGCCACCGGGGAGTTCCTCCCCGGCTACGCCGAGGCCGCCCATGTGGCGTTCCGAGTGATTGCGCGCCCCGCTTGAAGCACCCGCAGCTTTTTGAGGCTCTGCCACCGTTCGACGAGAGCAGTTGTAAGAAATGTACCTTCGACCACTCGTGACCAGGCGAAGGAGCCACCGGCATCGCAGCCCTTACTCCGCCCCGATTGCGGACCCCACGTCTGGGCTCTCCTCGCATACTTCGGTACCGGCCCCACAGGGCCTTTGCTCGCACCCGGCACCATCTGGTCGATCGGAGCCGTCATCGTCATCGCAGGCATGCCCGTCGTTGACCGTTGGCTCCTATGAGCCCTCAACTCAGCCGAGGATCAAATACGGCTGCCGCCGCCCGGAGGGCTCCTCGACGTCGGTCAAGTAGCGTCGACACGCGCCGAGCAGAGTCCCGGCGAGGCCGGCGCCGCTGCG
Source organism: Rathayibacter sp. AY1B4 (assembly GCF_002932815.1). Classification (NCBI taxonomy): domain Bacteria; kingdom Bacillati; phylum Actinomycetota; class Actinomycetes; order Micrococcales; family Microbacteriaceae; genus Rathayibacter; species Rathayibacter sp. AY1B4. Next base: position 13,935 of record NZ_PSWN01000035.1, read on the forward strand.
GTCCGGTTGCACCTGCGCGGCGCAGACGACGAGGGCCGTCGCCTCGTCCTCCTCCTCGAGCACGCGGCGGAGAGAGTCGCCGTACCCAGCGCGCAGGCCCTTGCGGGTGCCGTCCCACCGGATCGGCACCGCCCAGCCCGCAGCGACCAGCCCGTCCTCCTCGAGGACCACGAGGTGGAACCGGGCGAACCGCTCGCGGACCTGCGGCAGGCGCCCCTCCACGAGGCGATCGGCGGGATGAACGCCGGCCACCTCAAACCGAAAAGCGCCTCCACCTGCCCGTCGTCCCACGGACGCACGATGAGTAGTTTTACCGACGTCATGGGCTCAGTCTGCGCGAGGACAGCCGCTCGAAGATCCCTCCCAATCCCCGCCGGGGTCAGACGGTGACCATTGCCACACTGCCCCAACAGACCCTCGTCACCGCTACGTTGCGTGGTCCGCGACGTGAGGCACGGCCTTGCCTTGATACAGCCTCACCCGCCCGGTCCCGCGGGTCGCTACAGTGAGCCGCATGGGCTGGGGAAGAAAATTTTTGAATTGGTTGACCGATGACGTCCCGTTGAGGACTCGTACGTACAAACTCCACGAAGTATTTACGCCAGGTCAACCCGCTAACAAGGGGTTTGTTAACCGCCCACAGCAGGAACGGGACTTTAGTAGCCTACTTGATGACCCGGGTACCCAGATTTTGGTGTGGGGAGAATCCGGCGCTGGCAAGAGCTCTCTTGTCTCTAACGTCCTCAAGAGCAAGAAACAAAGCTTCATCACCACGCGTTGCACCTCGACGACAACCTATGAAGATGTCCTCTCCTCAGCTTTCGAGAAAATTGGCGCAATGATTCGATCAAGTCAGAGTACGCAGGAGACGAGGTCAACTAATTCCGGCGTTGAAATTGGCGGTGGTCAGTCGCCTGTCACTATTCGCGGTGGCGCATCGTTTGAAGGAACACGCGGCGACGGGTATAGCCGAGTAGCTCCAGCTCAGCTGACTGCAGAAATGCTGGCACCTCGCCTCGGTGAGAAAAATCTTGTGTGGGTCATCGAAGACTTTCACAAGGTGTCTAACGATGAGCGCGCGAAGCTTGCCGACGCAATGAAGGTATTCAGCGACGAATCGGCTCAGTTCAGAAGACTGCGCATCATCGTGCTCGGCGTGGCAGAAACCGCTGGGGACATCTTGCAAACACCCTCGAATATGAGAGGGCGTCTGGCGGATGTGCGCATTCCGCCGTTGGGTGACGATGAGCTCGGGGCCCTGCTAGACAAGGCGAAGGCGCTGTTGAACGTCGATTTCTCGGCAGTTCGTCCGCGAGTGATCGCTCATTCGGTCGGTGTCGCCAGCATCACCCACGCACTCGCCCGGGAGTGTTGTATCGCAGTGAATGTCTTAGAGACGGCCAAAGCGCCCGTCGAGGTCACACATGAGGCGCTCGAGGAGTCGAAGAATGTCTACTCTCGCACCAGAAGCGGAAGCATGAAGGCCGCTTTCGACAAAGCATTAGAAGTGACGCAGATCCGAAAATTCAACAATTACGCGATTATTCTTCGGGCAGTTGCGTCCTTGCCCGAACGCGGGGCTACTCATGCGACGATATTCGCTCGAATTAAAGAAGTTCACCCAGAGTACCCCGCGGGCAATTTGACGCAATATCTTCGTAAACTTCAAGCGCCGGAGCGTAGCGGGCTCATCAGAAAGACTTCGGAGGGTTTGTTCCGGTACGACCAGCCGCTCCAGCACGCCTACGCAATCCTCCGCTTTGATCTTCCGCTGAACTCGGACTGGTCAACCGGACTCAGCGTCAGCGAGGAAGAGAAAGAAACGGCCGTGCGTCAAGCGACCGAAGAAAATTTGGAGGCTCCGGGAGGAGACGAGGAGAAATGAATTCGGGGGTATGTCGCGGTAGTGTCGGCACGCTTCGCGGCGCGAGGCACCGGAGGGGCGCACCGCTCTGACCGAAGCGCCGCCGGGTCGACACTCTGTGTCAGACGGTGCTGAGCGATCGAGCAGTGGGAACTTCGTTGACGCCGCGGGCGACAGACCGGCGGGGTCCGTCGCTGGCGCACTGCTCTCGGCCGTCGGGCAAGCGCGGTGGAAAGTATCGGCACCTGGCTCACCGGCCCCTTCACGGGGCGGTGCTGACGCCTGGCGCTCCTGCAACGAGGTTCGCGTTGCGCCGACTCACTTGATCCGGTAACTGGTCGATGGAGTGTCGGGTGGCGAGAACCTGCATAATCGGGCTGTGACTCTAGAGCAGAACGACGAGCAGACTCGGAAGGCGAGAGCGGCGGCTGAGCCGACACCCCGGTGGAGGCTCATTAGCTATGGGCGGCGTGTCGCGATCGGTGTCGCGGCTTACGTCGTCATGGGAGTCCCTCTCGTCCTCTACGCACCCGCTGCATTACTCAACAACTGGGTTCCGGGGTTGACCCCAGAGGACCAGGGAAAGCTGCTGGGGACTGCGGGCAACCTTGTTCTTCTATCGCTCGGTGGTGTCATTGCTGTTGTCACGGTTGGCCTCAGCCTCTCGCGACATCGTCAAGAACTTGACGCGGCCGAACGCGATCGCCAACGCCTTTCGGACGACCAGAATCGCGAGCGAGCGCGACTCACAGAGGTCGACGATCAGCGTCACATCGAGACCGAGAGATTATTGCGGCAAAGATTCATCACAACTGCGCAACTTCTTAGCGAAACCGCCCCGGTGAATCGGCAGGCGGCGCTGTACGCGCTCGGTTCACTAGCTGACGACTGGAACGCGATCGGCAAACCTGATGAGGTACAAGTGTGCATCGAGCTTCTCACGGGATACCTGCGCGCTCCCCGCTCCAGCGACATGCTTCTGGCACTCGACCCGGAGGAGGCGCACTACCTGGACCCGGAAGACTACTACGACGCCCAGCGAACAACTCCACAGGAAGTCTCCGTCAAACAAGCCGGCTATACGGTCATCCGCAACCACTTACAGCCGGGAGCGACGAACAGCTGGCACGACCGTCAGCTCGACCTGACTCGCGCGCATATCGACTTCTCTGTCGAACTCTTGCGGATGAAAGTGAGCAGAGGTGGAGCTCTTGATCTACGCGGCGCGAAGATCGGCCGCGGAGGAATGATCGACCTTGGGGCCGCGCAAATCCGCAATGGCGGAAGTGTGTACCTCACCGATGCGGTGATCACCGGGGACGGATGCGTAGACCTTCTGGCTGCGCAGATTACCAATCATGGCAAAGTGGACTTCAGGAAAGCGAATATCAGCAGAGGACACGTGAACCTTACCCATGCCAAGATCGCCAAATTCGGAACCGTAATTTTTTCGAATTCGGTAATTCGGCGCCGCGGAAGCGTGAATCTTCGAGGCGCGGCGATCGGTAACGGGGGAACCGTAGATCTCACTGGCGCGTCGATCAGTGAACAGGCGAAAGTGATATTGAAAAAGGTAACTATCAGCGACGGCGGAAACGTTGAGCTCGCTGATAGTGCGATCAGCGACGGGGGGAAAATAGACCTTGCAGGCGCATCGGTAGCCGACGGTGGGCGTGTAGACTTTGCGGGTGCGGCAATCGGCACAAGAGGGCATGTTGACCTCACTGACGTTGCAATCAGCGACGGCGCAACCGTCAATCTCGATGCTATAAAAATCGTTCGCGGCGGAAGTTTAGTGCAACCGGAAAAAGCTACGGCGACGTCAGAACTGTCATGAATGAACTGGTGAAGCCACGGCACGCGACGCCGGTGGGACCTGGCGGCCCGGGCAAGCGAGCACATTGATGTTTGGTGGCGACGCCGTGTTGCCCCGGTTTCTCGAGGAAGGGCGTGGTGCTCCTCGCGTGACAGCGCTGACGCGCGAGTAGGCACCACGCCGGCCGGCGAACGTGCGGCTAACACCGGCAAGCTTCCCACCCGTTTGACTCGGACGCACCACAGGGATCGCGGCTTTCACGACTCGACGGGCCGTCACCTGTAGGTTTAGCGAGCAACGTAGCTTCGTGCCCGCTGATGTGGTGCGACAGGTCTGAGGAGGATGTGTGCCAGTCCGAACACTCGGTGTGATATCACTAACCAAGTACTGCAGGTTCGTTGACATCCTCGAGCACCTAGCCATGCTCACCCCGGGGGCGAGTACCGCTGCCGACGTCCACTCGGACCCTGTCCTCGAGCCGTTGTGGGATGACATCGTTCAGTACGCTCCCCGCCCGGTAAATTCGCGTGCCGCTAGCGCCACCGCCGCTGCGATCGTTCAAGATGATGAGCTGCTCTCGGCCGCTCGAAATAGACTCCCGGAAGCCCCGCTACTCCTGTGGTGTGCTCTTGTGTTTGCCGACCACCGGATTGATGCGGCCATCAGCGAGATTATGACCGACGCCGATGGGCGGTATATCGAGCAAATCCTTAATAAAGATGCGCTCACAAGCGCGTTGAGTGAAAGGCCCGAGTTCGACGAAAGCAAAGCGAAATCTAATATCCTTCGAAACATGGATCAAGCCGGTATATTCATACCTTCGCGCTCCGGCTCAACCATTATTGGAGTAGAGCGTTTTCTTCCGACCGCGTTTGCGGTGCCCTCAGTTATTCGCCTCATTCAAGAACGAGCTGAATACTGGGCAGGTGATTTTTGGATTTCGCCCGCATCGCCAGATAACGCTCTTGACTTCTCCTTAGCCCTCGGGGTGAATAAGTGGGTCGGTCTCACGCGGGAAGAGTTCATTCGAGCCTCTCGCGGTGCGGGTGCTCCAGTCCCCATCGGGCATCGTCGGCCCGTACCGTCGGAGATTGCTGAGCTCGCTGAGCGGCTTCAGACGAAGCGTCAAGTAGTGTTGCAAGGTCCGCCCGGAACCGGCAAAACACATCTGGCTACAGCTTACATCGACTGGGCCACCGTCGGACGACGCTCGGATAGCCGGCTTCAAACCATTCTCGACGCGCTGCCGTCGCGTGAGCGTACTCCGTTAAGAATCGCTGACGAAGTGGAGCGTCGGGGTTTGAGCGCCCTGTGGGACATCGTGCAATTTCACCCCTCGTACGAGTACAACGATTTCGTGCGCACCCTTGCTGCACAGCCCGTGCCCGGCGGAGTGACGTTCGTTCCTCAGCATCGGATTCTAAGCCTCATTGCAGCTGTGGGCGTCGAGCTGTCCACTCGCGGATCAACCTGTGAACTAGTCCTGGTCCTCGACGAGGTAAACCGCGGGAACATCCCGAGCATCTTCGGAGAACTCCTCTACGCCCTGGAATACCGCGGCCATCCCGTCGCTACGGCGTACGCCGTGGACGGCGATGCTTCGATCACTCTCCCGGAGAGCCTGAGCATCATCGGCACCATGAACACTGCCGACCGCTCGATCGCCGTTATCGACTACGCGCTCCGCCGCCGCTTCGTCTTCATCACCGTACCCGCTACCGACCGACCTATCGTGAGCCACACTGGCTACTTCGATGAGCGTCATCGCGCTGCGGCCAGGATGCTTTTCGGGCTGGTTCATGATGCGCTCGGCGGATCGCTCGCCGGCATCCAGGTCGGCCCGAGCTACTACCTCCCGTCGCGCCACGCCGCCAATTTGGAAGAGGGTCTTCGCGAGCTTGCCTCACGATTTGTCTATGAGGTTCTTCCGCTTCTGGGTGAGTACGTATTAGAAGGAGAGGTGGACGACGCTCACCTCGCAAGCTTGACCACGGCGCTCGGACTCCGCCGCGACACCTCCGCACGAAACCAGGTTGGTGATCTGCAATTGGCCCTGCTGGCTCAGACAGCACCGGTGCCCCTCCTCGCATCAGATGCCGACGTGGACGCCGAAACGCCCACGGAGGGCACCGACCCACAGTGAGTATTCGCGTCGAGGTACTCAAGCTCAGCGAGTACGGCGAGAGCGTGATCGACGACGACCTCGCGCAGCTGGTCGAGGAGAAGTTCTGGACGGCGCTGGGTATCACGCTCAGTAAGCACCCCAGAGACGCCGGTTGGAGGGTGAAAGCTGACGCCCTATCGGGAATCGCGCGAGCTAAGACGCGGAATCTGGACCTGACCGTGCGCATCGAGCCGAAGCTCGCCGACGCGGACCTCGTCTTCCTCGCCGACTATGCGTACGGTCAGCGCGGGAACCCACTGCGACGGCCGGATGCCGCGCGTGTAGGTGTCGACAGCCAGCACAACGACCCCATCGCGACCCTCCTCATCTGGTACGTGAACTCCGTCAGTGATTTCGCGACACGGTGGCTTCGTAGGTCGTACCGCAGCCGTCGGGTCACCCTGGACAGTAGAGTCCGTGGCCGGGTCCTCATCGGGCCGTTCTTGACACGAAGCCTCACCTCTGGCCGCGCGAACGAAATTCCGTGTGTGGTCACCGAGCGGACGATCGACACCGCCAACAATCAGGTACTCAAGGCTGGCCTTCGTCGCGTTGCGAAGCTCGCCATGACACTGCCGGTGCCTGCAGCCCGCCGTGCCGTCAGACGCGCCGTCTCGGGGGCCCTCCCCCGCTTCGCAGAAGTCAGTGATGTGGAGATCGGCCCCGGCCAGATACGTGCCACAACAGCCAAGGGGCCGGAGCGGCATTACGAGAGCATCCTGGCCACCACCCTCGATCTCCTCGAAGGACGGTTCCTCGGGCAGACTCTCGGCCAGGCGCAAGTGGAGTCGTTCCTGTGGAGCATGCCGCATCTGTTTCAGGAGGCTGTTCGAGGAATCCTTGAGCTGAGCGAGAGCTTCACGATGGACGGTTCGCGCCGACCATCCGCGAGGTACTTGGACTCCGCGGGCCTCCCACTTACGGCGTCACGAATCGACCCCGACTTCGTACTCACGGACGGAGCCGGCGTGACCGTGCTGGACGCCAAGTACAAGAACGCTCTCGGCCTCGGCGGCCCTGACACCGATCTGGTTGAAAGCGTGACAGGACCCCGGCTGCGTGTCTCCCGCAGCGACCTCTACCAGCTGGCCGCCTACCGTCAGCACAGCGGCTGGAATGGCGCCCCCGTCGCGCTGATCTACCCCGTGACGGTGAAACCGGGCGCGAAGCTCCCCGCTCCGTACGTCGTGCGAGGTCTAGGTGAGCCCATCTGGTTGACCTTCATCGACATCGGACCCCGCGCCCGGGAGCACATCGAGACCTTTTTGAGGAACATCACCGCCCTGCGACCCCCGGCTGAACCGGAAGCATCGGACGCGCCGGTACCCTGATTGCGGCAGCACATCTCAAGATCTAATCTGTAGGGACCAAGATCTAATGGAGAACCTGTGACACTGACCGCATCCGAGCGCACCCGCATGCGAGCGGAGCCACTTCGTGACGAAGCTGAAGCTCCCCCCCTGCCGACCATCGACGGCGGCTTCAAGACCGTGCTGGCGGACCCTCCGTGGCGTTTCGCGAACCGCACGGGCAAGGTGGCACCGGAACACCGCCGACTCGACCGTTACAGCACGATGGACCTCGACGCGATCAAAGCGCTTCCCGTCAACGAGGTCGTCGCGAAAGACGCTCACCTGTACCTCTGGGTACCCAACGCGCTGCTGCCCGAAGGTATTGCGGTCATGGAAGCGTGGGGGTTCCGCTACGTCTCCAACGTGATCTGGGCGAAGCGCCGCAAGGACGGCGGCCCCGACGGCCGCGGGGTTGGCTTTTACTTCCGCAACGTAACCGAAATCCTGCTCTTCGGCGTCCGAGGAAGCATGCGCACCCTCGCGCCCGCTCGCTCGCAGGTCAACATGATTGAAACCCGCAAACGTGAACACAGCCGCAAGCCTGATGAGCAGTACCCGTTCATCGAAGCCTGCTCTCCCGGCCCGTTCCTTGAAATGTTCTCGCGGCACGCGCGCGATGGGTGGACCCTATGGGGCGACGAGGCGGACGAAGACCTCGAGCCGCGCGGGAAGACGCATCGCGGGTACGGAGGCGGCGATATTGAAGCACCAACCGTCGCCCGCTACGAGCGTCTAGACGGCGAGGTCGCGGAGGCGCTCGGTACTCAGCTGAGGACGTTCTACGAAAGCGGTCTCAGCATTCGAGACCTGCAAAAGACCACTGGCTACTCGATTCAGCGCGTTCGTGGACTCCTCGAGCGGGCCGGAGCGGATCTGCGCCCCCGCGGCGGAGCTCACTAGCCGTAGTGATCGAGAGAGTTGCCGTCTCGCGCGGTCGCCGGCGAACCGGCAACCCGTGGCAGCCGACAGGACGGTGCTGTGATGCGGGTTCTTCATTACACGACCTACCCGGTTGTGCACACGCTTGTCCGGGTAGACGAGATAGGCCGGGTGATGACCGTTGCGCACACTGAGGCGAAAGCGGAGCCCGTCGCGACGCCGGGCGATTTCCTCCTCGGTTTCTCCGACGACTTGCTGGACCCCATCCGGGTGTCGGTGGCTGACTTCCTGGGCGGCGCGGTCGTGGCTGGCTTGTGCGTGCACCTCGAATTGAAGAATCGTCGCGGGTGTCGCCTTCGGCAGGCGTGAAGCGCTCTGATCCGCTACGGTTCGCCTCGTATACCGCGGTGACCTGGCCCTCCGCCGAGCGGTGCGAGGAGTACGCGAAGCGGCAACCGGACTGGGATTGCGCGTTTTGCGGTCACGCGATGCCGCCGATTCTGCTTAACTGCGCCGACTGCGGGTATCGACGTCCTGATGTATGAGCAGCGCGATCGGCGCCGTACCAGTCCGTGAACACGTCTAGCCTGCGATGGGACGGTGGGCGCGTGTCGAAGCCTCGGACCAAGCTCACGCGCGCTGCGCTGATCAGCAACGGCATGGTCTGGTTCGGGCTCTCGTTCATGCTCGTCTCGATCGCCGGCGAGCAGACCTACGCGGCGTTCACCGGTGAGTGGTCCAACGTGCTCCGGTGGGTGCCGATCGTCACCGTAGCCGCCGGCCTGGCGGTGGTCGGGGTGATTGAGAACCGGAACATCCGGGCGGGGAAGAAGTACACGCCGCGTCCTCGCCGCTGACTACCGCTCGAGCGCGCGTGGCCGTTCCACGTGACCGGGGGGGCCGAGGGGGCTCTCCCCCTCGTGCGGGCTGGCCCGTTTCGGGTCGGCCCGCGCACGCACTCAGAGCGCGAGCGTGTGGAGGATCAGGGTGGTGGAGCCGATGGGCTTTCCGAAGTCGGTGTAGTCGAGGGTCGCGCGGCGGTTGCTGATGAGGTCGAGGGCGATCAGTTCCTCCTCGGACTCGTCGGTCATGTCGCCGGGCTCTTCGTCCCATTCGCGGAGGACCTGCCGGTCGGCGTCGAGGACTTTCCACAGTCCCCAGACGTGGGCGATGAGGCCGGTCGTCTCGTATTTGAAGACGAGGGCGGTCGCTGTGGCCCAGCCCTAGGCGGCCGCGGCGACGATGAGACCTCGGCTGCTCGCAGCGTCGGGTCGTCCTGGTACGGGTCGAATCGGTGGGCGGGGCGGGGTGCGGTGGTCGTGG
>NZ_PSWN01000036.1:0-21867 GCF_002932815.1 Rathayibacter sp. AY1B4
CGGACGAAGCGCACGGTTCGATGGGGTTGGGTCAACGTCGCGTTGTTCGCCGTCGCGGCGATGTTCCTGCTGCTGATCACCGTCCAGACGGGTTCCTGCTGCTGATCACCGTCCAGACGGGTTCCTGCACCGATTACGTCGACGGGACTGGGGTGTGCACACTTACGCCGCCGCCGGACCGCCAATGGCTGGTGCTGGTGATCGGTGGCGGGGTTCTCGCTTTCGCGCTCTTCAAGGCGTTTCGTCGGCGCTGACCCGCCGCTGGCTCATCTGATCGGGCTGTTCGAGCGTCCAGACAGTGGTCGCCGGTCCTGTCCCGTAACAGGGTCGTTCACCGGGATGGCCCGAGCTCGAGCGCAGCCCGCTTGCGGCGGGAACGGATCCTTCGGAGAACGATGCCGGTCACGAGGAACCCGAGCCCTGTCGGGATGGTGCCTGCGGTCAGAAGGACGGCGTGGAGCGCGAGTAGGAGGTAGTCGATGGAGGACAACCAGGTCATCGACAGAGGGCCGAGGACGTCCATGATCAAGAAGGAGAACAGGGAGATGGCCAGTCCACACCAGGCGAGGCTCGCTGCGGCAGGAATCAAGGCGAGCGGGACGCGGCGACGCGGATGTCTCCGGGCCACTATGTGAGCGGCGACAGCGGCGAGGGCGATCCACGTCCCGACGCCGATCGCACCGAACGCGATTCCGAAAACTCCCTCAGACGGGTCCGAATCGGTCACGCCCGTTGCGATCATGAAGCTGCTGAGCATGAGAATCAGGGCTGCTATCGCGGTGGCGAGTCCCACGCCCGACCAGGTGATGAGGCTGTCCAGTGAAGTTTCGGGTGCTGTAGTCGAGGTCGTCGGAGTTGCTGAAGCGGGAGTGTTGGTCACGATCAGGGGTCCTCGTTGGTAGCGGGAAGGACGTGGCTCATCGTGCAGTGACGGTGAGGTTCAGCTCTTCCCCTACGCGCAATATCTCGTTCGAGGGGAAGCGGAACGGGTTGAGGTAAAACAGGTCATCGTCCGTCATGCCGAATCGTGCCGCGACGTCCTCTGCGAGGTCGTTGCGAGCGACGCTGTATGACGTTGGTACTCCGTTCGTCGTTTTGGTCTCGCCACGTGCTGCTGCGCGCGGGCCGGTGTCCCGGGCGACGAGGGTGCTGCGTTGGGGCTCCACACTCCACTGGATGTCAGCGATGGCGATGATTTCCGTCGAGCAGTCCGGGTCGTTCTGCGGTCGGGTCGTGAGGACGAGCTGATCGATCGCTGTCGGGTCGCCGCGGAACTCGGCGAGGTTCCGCCACGCCTTGTAGGGCTTTCCCGACTCCGCGTCCGCGAGGCGCATCGGGAAATCAACGTTGAAACAGGTGGCACCCTCATTGATCGGATCCAGCGCCCCCATGACCGCGACGAAACCGGAAGAGGATTCTGTTGCGGCGGGGATCGCGAGCGCCTCTGACGCGAGGGCCAGCCGACCGTCTGCCGCACTCAAGCGAATGACGCTGGCCGTCCCATCGCCCCCCGTGAACGTTGCCACGCCAAGGTCGCCGGTGAGCGCAGCGTCGGAGCTGCCATCCGTGGGCGTCACCCGAGCCGGCGGCGTGGGCTGTGGCGTGCATCCCGTGATGACGATCAGGCATGCTGCGACTACGACCGTGCTTCGCGCCCTCGAGAATGCCCCCATCGGCTCAGGGTAAGCAATGTCCCCACTCCTTTCTTGGTGGGCAGCGTTGGCGCCTTCTCCTGTAACGCTAGGGATGATCGTCTACCGGGTGGGTTGGTTGAAGGATTCTCTGGCGTCGGTGATGGTGCTTCCGTTGCGGAGGGTGAGTGTGACGGTGAAGGTCGGCTCGGGTCCGCTGCGGCCCGTCTCGCCTCCCTCGGTGAGGCCGGTTCCGGGCCACCAGGCTGCCCAGTGGCCGTCTGTGATCGTGGCGAGGACGCTCGTGCCGTCGTTGGTGCGGATGGTGAGTCCGGTCACGTCCGAGCCGACGTCGCCGCTGGTGAAGACGGCGGGCGGAAGGTTCTCGCCGGTGAACTGGCTGATGCCTCCCTGCGTGTATTCGTCAGCGAGCGGAGTGAACCCGCCCTCGCTTCCGGTGGAACTGATGAGCGCCCTCCCGGCAGTGCTCGTCCCGGCCGGGATCTCGATGAGGCACGCCCGCTGGCTGGGGGTCGTGTAGGAGAGCAGGACCCAGTCGCCGCGCCGTTCCCCTATCGCCGGCTGCCCGAGCTGCTCCGTGTCACCAGCTGCACACGCCGCGCCGGCGACGGTCAGGTCGGAGGCGCTGGCAACCTCCGCGGTCGACGTCCATGAGGCGTACGCGCGGGAGTCGACACCGGACGGCAGGACGGCGAGAGCGACCCCCAGCGCTGCGGCCGCGAGTCCTGCGGGAAGGATGAACTGCCATCCCCGAGGACGCCGAGCGGCGGGCTCTCGAGCGGCGACCGGGTCGCTGTGGAGGATCATCTGGAGCCGCGCTTCGGCGGCCTCGCGAGCCGGGCCGTCGAGCTCGTACTGGGCGGCCGGGTCGAGGTCTTTCGTGGCGAGGAGTTCGGGCGTGGTCATGATGCCTCCAAGGCGGGCGCGTGGTGCTGATGCGAAGGGGGATCGAGCAGTGCCCGCAGCGCGGTGCGTGCTCGGTGAAGTCGGAGCCGGAAGGCGACGGCGGTGATGCCGAGCACTCCGGCCGCGGACGGGGAGTCGAGTCCTTCCCAGGCCGTCAGCGCGATCGCTTCCTGGTGCTGCGGTTTGAGTTGCTGCCACGCCTGGTAGAGGTCGAGCCGGGTCGCGATCGCGTCCTCCGGTGACCGCGCGGCCGCGTCGGTGTGAGCGGCGACCCGGATCGCGAGCGCGGCGGAGCGCTGCTGGCCGCGAAGGTCGTTGAGGAGGCAATTCCGGGCGATGGTGAACAGCCACGCCCGCGCGGGCTCGTCCTCCGACGGCGCGGTGTCGTGGCGGCGCCAGGCGATCAGGAACGCCTCGTGCGCGAGGTCGGCGGCACGCTCGGGGTCAGTGCGACGCCTCAGGAATCTGACGACGCTGACGTACTCGCGTTCGTACAGCTCGGAGAAGCTCGCCTCGCGAGCGGACTGTGGTGGGCTCATACCTGGGACATGTCCCCAGCCGAGCTGCTGTTACAGATGATCGACCAGTTGATGTTCTGTCCCACTCCGGGACCTCGGCTACGGAACCGCTCGCGAATGATGAAGCCCGAGTTCGGCACGTCAGGCGCCGAGGGCGCCAGGCAGTTTCCTTTCGAGTCGCGCTGCTCGGCTCGCGGCGAGTCCGATCGCCAGCAGCACGCCGCACACGATGGGGAGCTGCAGTCCAGCCGGCAGCGCTGGATACATCGGGAAGAGCACTGCTCCGAGCACCTCAATCCCGATCAGCAGGACAGGCAGACCGATGAGTACGAGCGTCGAAACCGCGGCGGTGACTCGCCCGCGCCAGGGGAGCGCTGTGAGCAGGCCGAGCGCTGCGATAGGCGCCGCTGTCGAGAGGCCGGGACCAAGCCACCCAGCGGACGCCGAAACGAAAGCGATGATCAGTTCCGCGGCAGAAGCCGCCAGTGCCATGCCGCGGGCGGCACCTGTTCGTCCGGCCACCGCGAGCCCGAGCGCGACAACGAAAGCGGCTCCCGCAAAGACGGAGGGATTGGTGAACGGTCCGATCGCACCGGGATAGTTGATCCCCGGTGACCAGTTGATCGTGAAATAGAAGATGAAGAACGCCGTGGCGAGAGCGAGCGGAATGATCGCGGCCGGCGATCGGCCAGCGTGCGAACGGAAGTGGTGACGCACCCCACCGACCATCAAAGTGACTCGCTGTCCGAGCGTGGGGCGGGACCGGCCTGCGTCGTCGGCTTCGTCCAACAGGATGCCGAGCAGCACCTCACCGTGCTCCGCCCTCCATACGGGCGGGTACCAGCGCAACGCGCGTCGGAAGCGGTCGGCTCGGTAGGCGTCATCGTTCGTCGTCATGCCGTTCTCCAATCAGGGGCGTGGCCAGGTCGGATCGCTGCGGCGGGAACGAGGCCGAGGTTCGCCCGTGCTCGGCGCGCGCTGGCTTCCATGCGGTCGACCTCGACACCGAGCGCAGTACGGCCGGCGTCGGTCAGTCGGAAGTAGCGACGGACTCGACCGTTGATCCGCTCATCTCCATCGGAGGAGATGAGCCCCTCTGAGTCGAGCCGTTCGAGTGCGGCGTAGAGCGTCGTCACTCGAAGGCGCACGCGATCCTCGGACTGCTCCTCGATCTCCTGGAGGAGCGCGTAACCGTGGCGCCGACCTGTCGCCAACGTGGTCAAGATCCAGAACGTCGTCTCTCGCATCTCGCCGACCATGATCCGAACCATACTCCAACGCTCGCACTATGAGTCACCGAGTGAGTCCACTGCACTCGTGCGCCAACACTTGGCGCTACATTCCGGGAATGACCAATCGCACGCTCGGCAACGCGTACACGGCCGTCCTTCTGATCGTGGGGGCGGCAATGACTTTCATCGGCGCGTTCACCTCAGGCTCAGTGGGCGCCACCGCCGCCGTCGCCTTCGGTGCAGCGGCGGTGGCGGCGGGGCTCGTACTCATCGGTATCCGCTTGACGACCCCCACCCGTTAGTCGCGCGACGAGCGGACTTGAGGAGCGGTCCCGTAAGGGGATCCCCATACGGGACGGCCGGCCAGCGCTAGCGTGGGGCCGGCGAGGAGGGTGAATGCACGCCGATTGGGACGAGTCGTATTTTTGCAGTCCGGGTTCTTAGCTTCCGACGTCGGGGTGGTGCCAGACGGTCACGGCGATGCCGTCAGGGTGAGGAATGGGACCCCTCGCCGGTACCCGCGAAATACCGCCAACCGAAATCGACGGTCAGGGCGAAAGAGGCATCCGTTGCGCGCACATCCGCTGGAGTCGACTCGGTGATCGACCCTTCGTAGGACTGACGGTTGAATCCCTGAGGGAGCGGGAGGCCATCGACCTGCAGTCTGGAGGCGGCGACGAGAGTCCACCGGACGGTAGCCATTCCGTTGGCACCTCCACCGGGAAGCCCGCGACCACCACCACCGGAGACGTCACCGCTCTGCAGTAGGTCGATGCCGACCAGGGAATCAACGACTCTCACTCCTGTGTCGTGGATTCCGTTGGTCGCGAGGAATCGATCGACGGCTTCGGCCGCTGCGAGCTGATCGGTGCCGTCCACCGCGTAGACGATTCCTCCGTCGAGTCGGCAGACCGTCGTGATCGCTGACCCCGACTCGCCGATCTGATCGGATCCTCCCTCTCCGAAGCACCAGTCCTCCGTCGCCCGTGCCACCTCTCGCACGCCCGGCACGGCGTCCACCGCCATCGCCTCCTCGAACAGCGGACGCGTGTCCTGCCGTGCTGCCGCGACAATGGGCGAGGTTGGCGACGGCCCGGGCATGTCACCGGCACAACCGGAGAGCGGGATCACAGCGGCTGCAAGAGCGAGCAAACCCCGCCAGAGGAGTCGCCTTTCACGGCCAGGGTCGGGTCGCGCGTGCATGCGCCCACCGTACGACGCTCTCGCCGGTGCACCCAGGCTGCATACGCGACTACCCGTCGTCACGGAACCTAGTTCCAGCCGTTCACGACACCTAGAATGAGTGACAAGTTACGTGATAACTCCACCCGGCGCGCCATTCTGCCAAGTCAATGTCACGTATTCGGCCGTATAAGTGACCGGGGTCAGCGATGCTCGTCGGCTACATGCGCGTCTCGAAGACCGACGGAACGCAGACCACCGATTCCGCAGCGCGATGCGCTACTCGCGGCCGGCGTCGACGACGCTCAGCTGTACTCCGATCTCGCGTCCGGCCGGAAGGATGATCGGCCGGGCCTGCTGTCGTGCCTGAAGGCACTGCGCGAGGGGGACACGCTCGTGGTGTGGAAGCTCGACCGGCTAGGACGCGACCTTCACCACCTCGTGAACACGGTCCATGACCTCACCGCGCGCGGCATCGGGCTGAAAGTGCTCACGGGTCAGGGCGCGGCGATTGACACAACCACCGCCGCCGGCAAGCTGGTCTTCGGGATCTTCGCAGCCCTCGCCGAGTTCGAGCGCGAGCTCATCTCCGAACGAACCATGGCCGGCCTCGCGTCCGCTCGAGCACGCGGTCGGGTCGGCGGGCGCCCGTTCACCATGACGCCCGCCAAGGTGCGACTCGCCATGGCGTCGATGGGCAAGCCGGAAACGAACATCGGCGCCCTCTGCAAAGAACGCGGCATCTCCCGCCAGACGCTCTACCGCCACGTCTCACCCACCGGTGAGGTACGACCGGACGGCCTCCGCGTCCTCGGACGCAAGAGCACCTAGACGCAGCTCGCCGAGGCCGGCGTACGCTCTGAATGACGGCTCCGGTAGTTGTGCAGACGACATTGAAGATCTGTGCGGAGTACCTCGAGAACTGACACGTATGCGGATGCTCCACTGCGACAGATCCATTGTTTTGACGCAGAAACATGTTCACTCATTGCCTCGTTACCATCGACGGTTCCGTAACGGATCCCTGGCCGGCTGATGAGGCCGCGCTGCGGCCGGGTTCAGCTGGTGAGTCGGCGGACCTGTTCGGCGGAGAGCTGGCGGTCAGCGTAGAGGACAACCCGAGCGGTCGGGTCCGTGCTGTGCGCATCCGGACCTTCCCACCTCCGCTGGAGGCCGAGTTGCTCGATGGTGCGGCGGGAGCGTGCGTTGCGTTCTGCGACGACCGCGGTGACGGGCAGCTCCGGTCGGAGTGAATGGGCGAGTTCGATGCCGGTGAGGGCGACTTCCTGCGCGTAGCCCTTTCCCCAGTGGTCGGGGTGGAGGGTGAACGCCACGTTCCAGGCCGCATCGGAGAGGAGGGTGCATCCGCCCATCCCGATCAGATCATGGTTGACGGTGGGGGATTCGCGCCGGCGGATCACCCAGCTGCTGAGTCCGTCTTGTGTCCACTGGGTTCTCCGGTACGCGATGACGGCCCGGGTCTGATCGGCGGAGAGATGGAGGAGGAGTGAATCTTCTTCCGCGATCCGCGGATCGGTGTAGAGGCGGGACAGCTCGTCGAGGTCGGTTTCGGCGGGCCGGCACAGCCGGAGTCGGTCGGTGAGCACGTCGAGGTCCCCTGGGGCGCAGGCCTGTCCGTCGCTCACGATCATGGGACGAGGATTCCACGTCCCGACCGCTCGACGAGCCTTGTGTGCGCGTGCGATCCGGTCGCGGGAGGTACCCCGCACGGGGATCGGTGACCGGTTGTTCTCAATTGCTGACGTGAGCCAGCGTCCGCGCGTACGCGATCATCGCATGACCACCGAGCGGATGCGGCGCGGGATCCCCGTGAGGCTCGAAGCCGGACGCCTTGTAGAGGCTTTCTGCCCGATCGTTTCCGGCGCGGACGTGCAGCTTCAGGACGAGGTAGCCGAGCTGAGCAGCGGTCTGGATCGCGTCGTCGAGCAGCATCCGGCCGAGCCCGTGCCCTGTCTCGCTCGGTGCGACGGCGAGCAGTTCGAGCAGCGCACTGTGTCGGCCCGGACCATCGCCCGTGTCGACGGTGAGAGCGAACCCGAGGGGATCCGAGCCGATGACGGCGAACCGAACGAGAGGCCGGTGGAACTTCGCTCGAGCCCTCTCGGCGACCGCGTCGTCCTGACTGCATCCGTCTCGTGCTCTGAGTGCCTCCAGCCAGAGGTCGATGCAGGGCCCGCGATCGTCAGGCGAACCGGCTCGGATCTTCATGCGCTGAGGCTATCGAGGCAGCCATCGGACATGTTCCGAATCCGAGTCGCGTCCTCGTTGTGGACGCCGGCTCGCCGGCTGACGCTGGACAGCAGCTCGCCGAGGCGTGGTCGTGTCACCGAACGAGACGTCGGGCGAAGGACCGGCACATGCTCCGAGGGGCGGGCGTGCGCGAGGAGCGATTCGTACAGTGGAGGTATGAGTGTGATGAAGGAGACGGGTACCGCGCGGCGGAGCGGACGAGGGTGGACGCGGGCTGCGTTCGTGCTGGGCGTTCTCGCCGTCGTGTCCTACGCCGTCGGATACCTGGCGGTGGCCCACCTGTGGGTGGGCGATCCCCTCGTCATCGGAGTCGCGACCACGCTGCAGTACCTTCTCCCGCTGGCCGGCGTCCTCGTCGGTCATCAGGCGCGACGACACGTCGGTCCTCGCTGGGAGTCGACGGTGGGACTCGTGCTCTCCTACCTCTTCCTGGCCTTTGCCGTGGTGCCGGTCGTCATCGGCTTGGCCGGACTGCTGCTGGCACGCTGATCGATCGACGACCCGGATCATTCAGCGGTTCACGCGATCCGTCGCCGTCTGAACGATCGGCAGCTTCTTCGCACGAAGGGTAGCGGCGAGGAGCCAGCCGAGGAGGGAAGCGATTCCTGCCGTGACTGCATATTCCGTGATGACGCCCGCGGAGGAGGGCCAGGTCGCGTTTCCCGACGCGAGTACCAGCGCGGTGGAGGCGGCGGCGCCGATCACGAGTCCCAGACCCAGGAACGCGGCCGCCTGCCCGACACGAGGGAAGCGGCGTGTCCGCCGGTCGAGCCAGAGACTCGAGGGAAGCCACAGGAGAGCGCCCGCTACAGCGAACGCAGCTGCCGTGCCCGCGATGAGCCCTGCTGCGGACCCGCCCGATACATCCCAGCTGCCCACAGTTCGCAGCAGCGCAAGGACCGCAACGGCAGGCCACGCCAGAATGCCCCATGCCAGTTCTCGTGCATCCATGGACATCAGGATCCGGCACGTCGGTGAACACGCCATGAATCAGAACGTTCAGCACTCCACGATCATGTGTTCCGTAAGGGGATCGTTCAGCGGTACGGCAGGAGCCGTTGTCAGCCGACACCGACGCCGGTTGCTCGGGCTCGGTCCCGCAGCGATACGAGCAAGGACGCGGCGGTTTCGTCGCTCGCGGGCCGTAGCCCGAAAGCGCCTTGCCGGCCGTAGGGTGCGAGGTCGATCGATCCGTCCGCGGTGCTCACGCGAAGAGCTCGACGGTGGAAAAACCGCTCTGATACGCGGACGACCGATACTTCCTCGACGTCAGGCCACGTCACTCCTGCGCGCCGGTCAGACTGCGCGGAGAGGAACCACAGACCGGTTTCGTCCGCCACGACGACCAGGTAGTTGCCGACCGCGAGTATCGCGTCCTTCTTCTCGATCCACTGCTTGAGTCCAGGGGCGGCAGACGAGACAGCGAAGATGTCGCTAGTCGGCTCGTTCTGCCTCAGCACGGCCATCCGGCGCTCCACTCGCCGCGCGAGGCCCGAGAACATCCAGACCATCAGAAGGACGACAAGCATCGCGATCCCCAGCGCCCACAGCGCGGCCACCAGTGGCTCACCTCCGCTGCGCCGCGTCAGCAGGACGAGTTCCATGCCGATCAGGACAACCGGTAGACCGAGTAGTGCGGCTCTGACGCGGAATGCCCGGACCTGCTGAACGTCCGCGAGCGCGTCGGCCAGCGACGAGCTGCGGTGACCCCGGGTTTGCGCGAGGCCGTTGTCGCATCGGTCATGGACGAGACCAGCGCCTTGAGCGCTCCGTTGATCCACCGCGGCGCGGATTGCTCGGCGGACGGCTCTTGCTTCCCGATGATCGAGCCGGCCCGCACCAGCTGGCCGCATGATCGCGCCCGTCCTGTGATCGACGAGCGGCAATCGCGTCCTGCGGAAGCGGAGAGTGGTGTAGCCGGCGCGTTCCTCGTCCTCCGCTCTGTAGGGAAGCATCCAGATTGCGATCAACGACCACGCAAGGCTGATCAGCATCCCTACGAGCAGGCTGAGTGCGACGATGCCGGGCTGCGAGAACGAGCCGTCTTTCTCGAAAGTGAAGGTTGCTATCGCAACGAGCAGGAGGGCCCCGAAAATCAACATGCTCGCCATCGCGTACAGCCCGTGGAGAAAACGACTCTGACCGGACCAGCCCGGAAGCAGGTCCACAAGGGCCCCGACTTCGTATCGGTCGTACTTCGTCATCTCGGACCCTCCCGAACTGCAACCCTGCCACGATCATCCGCGTCCGCCCCCGCGCGGGACGCCCAGCAAGACGATCGTCGTGCGGGTCGACGGACTCGCTACACAAGGCTGTAGGAGCAAGATCCCCATCCCACACCCGCGTACCGCCTGCGGACGCCGTAACCGCGACCAGGCTCCCTTAGGGAAGCATCGCCATTGTCGGAGCCTAACTGCAGGCCTCCGCGGCCAATGGTGTCCGGCGGGGTGGCGGCCCGTATGGGGATCGCTGAGCGGTCACCGATCAAGGAAGTTCCTCTGGAAGGCGGTCGGCCCGATCGCCGGCGCCTTCGGAGGGGACGTCATCCTGGTGCCGGACCGCAGACTCCCAGGCGGCGGGATCCCGGTCGTACGCAGCCGCGGCCGCAACGTACCTGGCGAATGCCACGCATGCGCGCTCCACGTTTCACTCCCGGATCGCGACGTCGTTGAGGAGCTGCGCACCGAAGTGCACAATCTCGTCTCGGTAGGAGCTCATCGCCTCCGACATCTATTCCCCGTGATCGACGGCTGATGCGCGAGTGTCCAGGTAGGTGCTCCATCGCGCGTCGAGCTGGGCTCGAAACGGATCGACCTCCCGGTCGTGGGAAGGCATCGTGTTCATGCTCGAACCCTAGAACCCGCCGAGGCCGTTCCATTGAGGATCGAGGACCGGTCACGTGGAACTTGGTCGCTCATCCGGGCCCAAGAAAGGAGTTCGCAGCCTTCGGCTAACAGCTATCGAACGCCGCGGGCTCGTTCGTAGCACCGGTAGAGCACGATCGCGCCAACGGCTGACACGACGAGTCCGACCAGAAAGCCCACGAGCAGGACCGGGCTGAGCTGGCCCCCGGTCTGATTCAGGTCCGCACGAACGCCGGCCTGAAACCCCAACACCGAGCAGATTAAGGCGATCACGACACCCGACGCGAGCAGGCTTAAGCCCTTGAGTACTTCCACCATGACCACCCCCGGTCGCGAAGCTACCGCAGAGTATCTCACTCGAGACCCCGCCGTCCCGTGTGGGGATCGTCCTACGGGCGGTCGATTTCGGCCAGTCGACGGTCGTAGTCGGCCAGCTCGTTCCGCATCTGCTCGACCGACCTCGGCGTGAAGCGCCTCACTTGCAAGTCAAGGATCGCATCGGCCACCACGTCGCTGACCTCGAACTCTGCGGCGACGGCTGCCCTCTCGTCGTCGCGACCTCCCGAGACGTGCGCGCACACCCGCAACAGCTTCTCGGGGTTCTCGATGACTGTGATGTAGGCGCTGACGATCTCGGTCAGCGTCTCAAGGTTCTGACGTTCGTGGTCGTCGTCCATGCGGTCACCGTACCGGCCCGAAGTGACCTGGATTCGGGCACTCCTCGCATCATCTACTCCTGTGAGTGCGCCATCCCGTAAGCGGATCGTTCAGCGGTCAAGGCTGCGCCGACGCCAGCGCGCAGGGCCCGGCGGCTACGGGTCGCCGTCTCGGTTCACGGTTGTGGACGGGCTGCGGCTCGCGGTGCAGGCTGTGGCCATGACCGAGGACTCGCGCACGAGCTTGCTGTACTCCACTGAGGTCGCAGACCGCGCTCTTGCAAGCTTCACGGCGGAGACGATCGGCTACGCCGGCTTGGACACGGAGACGTTGCTGCTCAGCATGCAACGTGACGTTCGCCGCAACGGTGTTCCTGATGATGTCGGGCTATGGGACGACTGGGTTCGTCACCTCTGGGCAGCTTCCGGTTTCTCTCACGACTCAGCGGCATGGGACCTGCGCGAGGACTTCTTCGAGACCACCGTCAGAGCGGAGGGGCGCGATTATCGGGTGCGCTCACGAGGCGCCAGGGAGTCTGATTGGCCGGCCGATGCCATCGTTCTCTCATCTGAAGGGGGCAACCCCGAGGGGTTTTACTACGACGCGATCGTGAGGTGTCTACGCGCCTGGCTCGATCAGAATCCCGACAGCGAGGACAAGACAGTCCTTCTGGCGTTGACATCGACCTGGAACGCCTACTGAGCTCCCGAGGGTGTCGACGACCCGAAAGTGCAGCCGTCGCTACCCGCGTTACCCATCTCTCGGGGTGCTCGAGGCCGTTTTGATAGGGGATCGTTCAACGGTAGGCGGGGCGTCCGGTAGGGGTCGTTCAGCGGGCCGGTGAGCCGGCGGGTGCTGCTCTCTGCCGCGCTGTGCGTCGCGGCCGAGAGCAGGGCGACACCGGCGGCCCCCGCCGGTCTGTCGCGTGCGGCGTCAGCGAAGTCCCCACTTCTCGACCGCACCGCCACAGTAGAGCCCCCGGCGCGTTGCCCGAGCGTCAGTCGAGCTGGACGCTGCTGCGCAGCTCACCGCCGCTCCACGTCTCAAGAACCCACCGATCAGGTCGGGGCGGTGCGTCCGCCATGGCCCGTGCCGCTTCCCAGGCCCGCTCCGCGCAGCCGTAGACCCCACTGACTACCGACGTTTCGGCCCAGAAGGCGCTCCGCAGAAGTACGTAGTGCTCGCCGTCGATACTGATCTCACGCCACGGATCCTCGCCGATCGCAGGACGCCGCAGTGGCCCTGGCATGAAGCGCTGCGACGATGGCGCGGGGCCAGCCAGCGGATCGCGCAGCGGGGCGGCTTAGATCACCTGCCGGGTCGGTTTAGAGTCGATCCGCGATTCACTCGTTCTTCCCCTCCGGCCGTGACGGACATCGCATCGTCTGACCAGTGCTGCCGATCTTGAAGGAGTATCGATTGACGCGCCGACCTCCTGAGGGCAGGCCGCGGGTCCTCCTCCTGCCGCTCCTCGTCGTCGTCGTGGGGCTGATCGTCAATGCCTATGCGCTGACCCACAGTTCCCGAGCCGGCAGCACGTGGCTGGCGATGATCGGCGGGATCGTCGGGGCGATGGCGATCATCGCAGTGGGCGGATCGGTCGTCTCTCGACGGACTGTGCAACGCGAGAGCGAGATCCTCCGCAGGCGTCCGGGATCATTGCTCGTTCCCATCGTGACCAAGACGTCCCTCGCTGTTGCGGCTCGCGACCTCGGGATGCGGAGCCGGATCATCCCAGGGGTTTCCGCGACGATGGCCATCGATCAGAGCTCGACGGTCCGCTTCTTCATGGGTGCCTCTCGTCCTCGCGCCGTGATTGTCCTGCGGAGAGAGCGCGTTATGGCGGTTCGGCCTGGTCTGCTGCAGGACGGGGCCCGGATCTACCGCGTGATCGAGCTCGTTGCTCAGGGGCCGACTGGAGAGGTCGTCGTACCCATGATCGTCATCAGGCGGGGCGACCTTCTCGGCCGAGCGCTGCCTGAGCTTGCAGTCGAGAACCTCGTGAAGGACGTCCGAAAGACCCTTTTCGACTAGAGCCGGATGAGCTTGCTGGGATGAATGACGATCGACAGCGCCATCTTCCGCCGTTGACGGCGCGAATCCAACCCGCGGCTTAGAGCTCGTCTGCCAGCGAGTCGACATCGAAGAGCAGCTCCCCACTTGTCGCTGTACGCGTCACCGCGAGCACTCGGTCGAGGACAGTCGCGGTTGCCGCGACGTCAGTGACCCATCTGCGCGACGTCTGCGTCAAGAGGCGTCCCGTAAGGGGATTGATCACCGGTCGCTTAGGGCGCCGATGCTTGCTGAGCCTCCCGCAGCGCGACAGGTCCGGTCAGCTCGTGGGGAGAGGTGTCGGAGACGCGATGGTGTGCTTCGAGCTGGCGACCCATGCTTCGCCATCCCAGCTGATCCACACTTCGCACGCACTGCGCGCGGCGGCTCCAGAGCGGGATGCGCCGGCGAGGTAAGCGTGGGCAGAGGTCGGCACGAGCTCATCGAACACGTCGAACTGCGTATCCGTCGCTGATACGTCAGCACAGGAATCGAGGATCCCGGAAGCCTGTTCCTCCGACGTCGCGCCAGCGGCAGCACGGATCGCTTCGACATCCCCGGTCAGAACGCCCGGCTCGAGAGCCGTGAGCGTGGAGCGCGCGGAGCCGGCGGGTGGTAGCGAGCTCTGCGCGGTCAGCAGGAGGGCAGCTGCACCTCCTGCTGTGATCACGAGCGCTGCTGCGCAAGCAAGGACCACGAGGCGACGTTGATTCATGTCCACAGTGAACCGCATCACCGGTCGGGGCGGATCACGTCCCGAAGGCGATCCCTGACCGAGCGTCCGATGGGGATCGTTGACCGGTCAGCTATCGATCTTCTGAGATATCGGACGAGCGGTCGGATGGATCGATGGGGTGGGGTCGTAGGGCGGGATCGTGTCTCGAGGGAAATCGAGAGATGCCAACCCCAGGAGGGTGATCATCGCCACAAGAGCGCAGGCAGCAGTGGTGAGCGCCGCTAGCAGTAGCCGCTCAAGGGTGCGCATGGCACGAGGTTATGGCATGAGGTGAGCGGCTTCGGCCGTTCCGGGCGCATCCCGTTTTGGGATGGTTCATCGGGTGCGCTGGTAGTCACTTGACGCGGTTGGCGAGGCCGAGCTGCCCGCAGACGTCGGAGGTACCGGGAATGACAGCTGCAATGCCGTCGGGCATGACGCAGACGGTCAGTTCGGAAGGAATCGGTCCTGGTCGAAGGTCGACTGGTGAGCCGTTCGCCGTGCCGACGTCAAGTGCGCCCTGCCTCCACAGGTCGGAGCAGAACGCGATCGCGTCCGGGATCGGCACCTGATCAGCGCTACCGGGTATTCCGTCAGGTGTTGCGAGGGCTCCTGTGGTGCCGGGGAACTCGGACCCATTGCGTTCTGCTCGCGCGAAGCAAGCGACCGTCATGGCATCGGACACCGGCGCTTGGGCGAAGAAGAGTCCACCCGAGACCGCGGCGAGGATGACTGCCGCGGGAACCGCGGCGATCGCGATCCGGTGACGTCGGTGGCGCCCGCTGCCTGGGTCATTCTCTGCGGCCTGCGCGATCACCGTTCGGAGGGCGAGGGTGCGGTCGTGCTCTGGTGCTGTCATGTCAGTACTCCGCGGGTCGGAAGGTGTGGGGGAGTGTCCGCCTGCGGGTGAACTCATCGCGTAGGCGACCTCGGGCGCGAGACAGTCGGGACTTCACCGTCCCGACCGGAATGCGCAGCACGGCGGCTGCTTCCTCGAGGGTGAGCTGCTCAATGACGCAGAGCGCGAGGATCTGCTGATCCGCCGGCCGCAGCATCGTCAGTGCAGCTCGGATGGTGCGGCTGCGTTCGGCGGATGCTGCTGCGGCTGCCACCGTCACTGCTGGATCGGGCGCGCTGACAGGAGGTGGAAGAGTGCGCAGCATCCGCTCGTATCGGCGTCGACCGCGACCGATGTTCCGGGTGACGTTCAGGGCGACGACGAGCAGCCACGCGGCGAGCGAGTCGTTGACGAAGCGGACGTCAGCGCGCTTACGCCACGCCTCAAGGAACACGACGGCCGCGGCATCCTCCGCGTCGACGGACTCCCCGAGCAGTTGACGGCAGTAGGCCCGAATGCGCAAGTGATACCGGTCGAAGATCAGCGTGAATGCCCGCGGATCAGCCCCCGTCGCGCGCCGCCAGACCTCGCGATCCGTCTCCCATTCCACACCCATGCCTAGAAGTGTCCGCTCGATCGAGTTGGTTCCAAATCAAACTCAAGCGAGATAACTCGACGTGAAACCGGCAGGGCGTTGAGGATGCGTCAGCCAGTCCCGTTTGGGGATTCCCATGCGGGACGGTGTTCCCGTCGAACAGAACGCTGGTACGAGAACTACGGGGTCCTCGTGCTGCAGAGGGTCAGAGTCCGAACCCATCGAGCACTTGGTCGGCGTAGAAACCCGACCGGATGACGGCTGCACCTAGATCGTGGAGCAGGTCGTCGAGGGCAGTATCGGAGAGGTCATAGAAGCCGGCGCTCGGACGTCGGGCGATCAGCTTTCGCGGCGCGACGATGACAGACCAGCAGTCGTCGTCACGAGAGATGATCGCGTACTCACCGCTGTAGGGTCCCTTCGTGACCAGGGCTGCATGCGGCCGGTCCCGTTCGAGGCGACGAGCGGGAACGTTGATCGAGTACTCGCGAGAGCGCGAGTCGGTCACGGCTCGGGGCGCCGACTCGGTGCCCCAGAAGTTGTAGACGATGCCGATGGCTGCACCCGCCAGGACGAGCAGGGCCCACTGAAAGTTGCCGTCCAGAAGTGCAAGCACGAGCATGACGAGACAGCAGGCGATCGCGAACACGAACTGCACGTTCGAGATCCGCAGACGGCGCTTCGTTGGGGACACCCTGACGATCATCCTCCCGACAACGCAGGAAGAATGACATCGCCGCCGGCCCAAAAGGCGCCATCGCGACTCGAGCCCAGCGTTCCGGTGAGCGATGGTTAGCGGGGCGCCCGGATCGGCGTCTGTCAGCGTTCTGGGTAGAGCACACATTCAATCGCTGACGGCCTACCGCGAATAGAGATTCCAGGTTCCGTCGCCCGGCGAGGCCTCGCTCGGAGCATGGTCACGGATCACAGCCGTGGAACTCAAAGACGGCGTCAAGAGGTCGCCTTCAAAGATGAGGAACCGCTCTCTCCCTCGAGCAGATTGGATCGCCAGAGCGATACGCGCCGCGACCACTTCCGGCGCTTCCTTCGCGTTGAGACGACCTTCAGCTTCACCACTGAGCACGAGCAACATCGCCCGCCCGCCGGGCGCATGGGGACGCAAGAGGAGTGCACCGTCACCGGTGTCACTCACAGCGAAAAACGGCGCGAGTGCCGCGCGAAGAGACATGAGCAGATCGTACGGTGCGTACGAAGCGGTGTCTCGTATGGGAATCGTTCACCGGTCCATGGCCCCCTCTAGGTTGTTGCCGCACACCCGTCTAGTGTCGCGTCATGAGCGAGCGGACGAAGCGCACGGTTCGATGGGGTTGGGTCAACGTCGCGTTGTTCGCCGTCGCGGCGATGTTCCTGCTGCTGATCACCGTCCAGACGGGTTCCTGCACCGATTACGTCGACGGGACTGGGGTGTGCACACTTACGCCGCCGCCGGACCGCCAATGGCTGGTGCTGGTGATCGGTGGCGGGGTTCTCGCTTTCGCGCTCTTCAAGGCGTTTCGTCGGCGCTGACCCGCCGCTGGCTCATCTGATCGGGCTGTTCGAGCGTCCAGACAGTGGTCGCCGGTCCTGTCCCGTAACAGGGTCGTCATCCGGCCGCCTGAGACGGTCGTGTGCGCCACCGGATTTCTGCGACGTGATTTGTCGCAATAGACCCGCCCGGTGAAATGCCCGACGACGGGGCGTCAACCGACACACTGAGCGCATGGCAGCTCTCGTGGGATACGCCCGCGTCTCAACCGACAAGCAAGATGCGACCGCGCAGCGCGACGCACTCCGTGCGGCCGGCGTTCCATCCGATCGGATCTACGTCGACTCCGGTCTGACGGGCCGGAACCGCGAGCGTCCCGCGCTGCGGGAGGCGCTGGCGGCGTGCGACGCCGGATCGACTCTGCTCGTGACGAAGCTCGACCGGCCCGCGCGGTTGATCACAGACGCTCGGGACATCGTTGATGAGCTGACCCGCCGCGGGGTGAAGCTCAGCATCGGGGGATCGGTCCATGATTCGGAGGATCCGATCGGCCGGCTGCTGTTCAACGTGCTCGCGATGGTCGCGGAGTTCGAGGGGGATCTGATTCGTGCCCGCACTCGTGAGGGGATGAAGGTCGCGAAGGCCAAGGGGCGGCTGCGCGGGCGGCAGCCGAAGCTGTCGCCGAAGATCGAGGCGCATCTGGTCGCAGAGCATCGCGCCGGGAACTACACCGTCGCCGAACTCGCGGCAGAGTTCACGGTCGCGCGGTCGACGGTCTATCGGGCGGTGCAGCGCGCGGACGCGCGAGCCGCCGGCGCGGTCGACGTCGCCCTAGCGCTGCCGACGGAGGGAGCGTGATATCGGGAGACGAAAAGGAGCCGGCGCTGGGGGCGGGGAAGGTGGAGGTGCTGCCCGGGTGGTCAGCACGCACCCGCCTTCTTCATATTGGATGGCTGTACGTCCTTATGGCGGTCATGTTCACGGTGACCTTCACTGTGGGTTCCTTCGTTCCGCCGGAGTCACGTGCGCCTCTTATGGTGCCGCTGGGAATCTTCTTGATCGCGTGCTTCTGGAGCTTGATCTGCTCCCTACTTGCTTCGCGGAGGATCAGGGCCGAGAGGAACGCCGGTTACACGACCTTGGGGTTCGGGCTGCCTGACCTGCCGATGGTCGATTCGCGGACCGGTGTGATCCTGAAGGAAGCGGGTGAGCCTCCTCTCGACGGGAAGGTTGCGAGGATGCGCAGGCGCTTAGCGCGGAACCGGGAGATGACGACCGGCGCCGCGGTCGGCTCTGCGGTTCCTGCTCTCAGGGTCCGTTGGCTTCCGCTCGTACTCGCGGTCGGCGCCGTCGTGGCGCAGCACTTCTTCGCCCTCGGCCGAGAGGGGTCTCAGGCGGTGGTCGCTGTCATCGATGGGGCTCTAGTGGTTCTGGCGGTGGGGCTCTTCCTCTGGGCGAGGGCGTCAGCCGGACGATCCGCGCGGAGAGTGGCCGAACTTGATCCCGGGACCTCGGGGGAGGCATTCGCGTGCGTCTACCACCAGCACCTGCGGTCGCTGGTGAGGGGCTTGGACCCGGACGTCAGCATGGGGTCCTACCCGGTCGTTCACCTGGACGAGACCGGACTGAGCATCCTGTCGCAGTCGAATGCGCGCCGGGTCACCTTCCCGTGGCCGCGGGTCGCGTCCGTCCGGCCGACTCCGCTGCTCGACCGGCTCTTCATCCGGCGGGCGATCGAGGTCGTCCTCGAGGAGGGCGGATCGGTCGTGCTCGCCCCCTACGGTGACCGTTCGTTCTTCGGCATGAAGGCCGCGAATGATGCGAGGTTCAGCGCGATCTTGACCGCCATCAGCTCGAGGCCCACCGAGGGGCGGTCGGCGTGAGGCCCGGTTGGTGGTTGTAGGCGGACGTCATGAGATTGTCGGAGGCGCCCGCGTCTCGACGGATAAGCAGGACGCGCAGGCGCAGCGCGACGCGCTGCTCGCGGCCGGTGTGCCGGCGGAGCGGATCTACGTCGACGTCGGCCTCACCGGCAGCAACCGCGAGCGGCCCGCGCTGCACGAGGCCCTGCCGGCTCGACTCTGTCCGTGACGAAGCTCGACCGGCTCACCCGCTCGATCACCGACGCACGCGACGTCGTGGACGAGCTCGAGCACAGGGGAGTACGACTGGATATCGGCGGGTCGCTGCACGACCCGAACGACCCGATGGGCCGGCTGCTGTTCAACGTGCCGGCGATGCTCGAGGAGTTCGAGGGCGACCTGATCCGGTCGCGCACGCGCGAGGGGATGCGGATCGCGAAGGCGAAGGGGCGCCTGCGCGGCCGCCAGCCGAAGCGCTCCCCGAAGATCGAGGCGCACCTGGTGGCGGAGTGCCGCTAGGGCAACTACATCGTGGCCGAGCTCTCGGAGCAGTTCGGGGCGACGCGCTCGGCGGTCTACCGGGCGGTCGAGCGCTCGAACATGACGGAGTTGCGCGCCGTCGACGTCACCCTTCCGCTCCCTGAGGGAGAGCAGTGAAGCCGAGTGCCCAACGGTCACTTGATTCGGCGCGTCTTCGAGGGCGGTCGTTGCGACCGACCGGCTCGCGGTGAGGCTCCTGGAGCCCCGAGCCGACCCGGATGAGGCGGGGGGGCTCCCACGGCCCCGCTGCGCCTTTACAAAGGGCGTCCAGGCCGTCCGTCGACTCGTGAGGTCCGGAGGTTTCCTCCACCGTCTCCGGCGAAGAGGACTGCTGTGCAGTATCTCGAGTTCTCGTCGAATGGGCCGAGGTGTGCGGCCGGATTCCTAGCGCTCACGCCCAGACATGCGCGCGGAGACCATGACCTGCGCAGCACGGTATCAGGCGACCCGCGGAGGTTTCCATCCAATGCGCCAGCGCTTACAGGTGGCGGCCTGGTGCGCCCGTCGAGGCGCCGGCCGGTCTGCCGGCTGCCGACTCGTCGGCCGGGTCCGGCACTCCACCGCCGACGCGTCCGCCGCTCAGTCGAACCGCGCGCCCTCCGGCCGCGGCGGCAGCACGAACAGGATCAGCAGGAACACGTAGCCGGCGATCGGCACGAGGATCGCGAGGATCCAGAGCCCGCTGCGGTTCACGTCGTGCAGTCGTCGCCAGATCAGCGAGAGCGACGGGAGGAACGTCGCCAGGGCGATCGCGCTCGCGGCGAGCGACACCCAGAAGGTCTGGAACGGCGCGCCGCTCGGGTACGGCGTCAGCGTGAAGTCGAGGCGCCACGGACCGCCGTCGGCCAGCTGCAGCAGCGCGGTGAGGACGCTGCCGAGGAGGATGATCCACCAGTACTCGGCCCGGCTCGCCCTCCCGCGGAAGCGGAGGTAGTTGCCGAAGAAGCGGCGGAGCGCCGCCATCGGCGGAGCCCCGTAGTAGGGGAGGGTCAGCGGCGGCTCGAGGGTGCTCGGGCTCATCGGGTTCCGTCTCTCATCCCTCGACCGTATCCCCTGCTCCCCGCGGCGCCGCGTCGGTCGTGCGGACGACATCCCGGTGTTCGCCTCGGCGGAACGCCGCCGTGTTCACGAAGCCGGAGGCCGCCGTGTCCACGACTGAGGAAGCCTGCCGTGCTCACGACCGAAGAAGGCTGCCGTGCTGACAGCGCAGGAACACCGCCGTGTTCACGAAGCTGGAGGCCGTTGTGGACGCGATCAGCGAGTAGGAACCGCCTCCGCCCGCACCGCCGCCGTCGCCCGGGCGTCGACGATCAGGCTGACGACGAGCCCCACAGCGACGATGACGATCGCGACCCACGGCAGCACGTCGAGCCCGCTCGCGTCGATCGCCAGTCCGCCGACGACCGCGCCGCCGCCGATGCCGATGTTGAACGCCGTCGTCTGGAGCGCCGCGGCGAGGCTCCGCAGCTGGAAGGAGGAAGTGCGCAGCATCCGGGTCTGCAGCATCGCCGGGATGCCGCCGAACGCGATGTTCCAGATCACCGCGGCGACGACCACGGCCGTGGCGGCGCCGGTGCCCGCGGCGACGGCCAGGCCCGCGAGCGCCAGCACGACCGCGATCGCGGCGACGACGAAACCCGAGCGGGGGAACCGGTCTGTCGCGAAGCCGGCCAGGACGAGTCCGACCGCCCCTGCGCCGCCGAACGCGAAGAGCACGAGCGGCACCGTGTCGGGGGCGAAGGAGGCGTTCTCGAGCCAGGGCGTGATGTAGGTCGAGAGGGTGTTCTGGCCGATCAGCACCAGCAGGATGACGACGCAGACGCCGATGATGCGGGGGAGCGTCCGGTCCTTCCGCGCCGGCAGGCGGATCTCGCCGGTCCGCAGCGGGATGTGGTGGTCGACCGCGGGCAGGAACTTCACCACGATCAGCGCGAGCACGAGCACGACGCCGCCGAGGATCGCGAAGGTGGGCCGCCAGCCGAACGCGTGCCCGAGCGCCGTGCCCAGGGGGACGCCGAGGACGAAGGCCGCGGATCCGCCGCCCGCCGTGATCGCAGTCGCGCGGCCGAGCTGCTCCGGAGCGACGAGGTGCGCGGAGTAGGCGGCGACGATCGCCCAGAAGAGGCCGTGGGCGAGCCCGCCGAGGATGCGGGCGCCGATGAGCAGCCCGAAGGTGGGGGCGAGCGCGGCGAGGACGTTGGCGACCGCGATGGTGCACAGCGCCACGAGGAGGAGGCTCTTGCGCGAGAAGCGCTGGGTCACGAGGGTCAGCGGAGTCGTCGCGACGACGACGGTCGCGGCGAAGATCGTGACGAGCTGGCCGGTGAGCGAGATGCTCACGCCGAGGTCGCGCGACATGTCGGGGATGAGCCCGGTCGGGAGGAACTCGCTCGTCACGGAGACGAAGACGGCGCCGGCGAGCGTGAGCAGGCCGATCCAGGGGAAGGCGGGGGCTTTCGCGGTGTCCTGAGGGTTCACGGTGTCCTGAGGTCGGGGG
>NZ_PSWN01000037.1:0-20932 GCF_002932815.1 Rathayibacter sp. AY1B4
GGGTGGGTGTCGGGGTGGCGTCGGCGTCCGGCGCGGTGGTGCCGGAGTCGGCGCCCGGTGTGGAGTCCTGGACGCGGATCGACCCGCCCTCCTGGGCGATGCGGACCACGAACGGCTCGGCCTCGGGATCGCCGAAGGTCTGCGTCCACAGCTGACGGCCGTCGGCGGTGCGGACCTCGCGGGGCGCGTCGATCGCGCCTCCGTCGGCGTCCAGAACGAGGAGCTCGGTGTCCTCCGTGGTCGCCTCGAGGCGGACCGCCGTTCCCGCCATCGTGGCGACGGACACGTGCCCGTAGCCGATCCAGAGGTCCAGCGGCTCGCCGGAGGTCTCGTAGCCGGGTGCGACCGTGACGCGCAGGTCGCTCGCCGCGAGCGTCGCGTAGCGGCCGGGAGCGGCGCTCGAGAAGCCGTAGGTGCCCAGCACGGGGAGCAGCTCGCGGTCGGTCGGCAGCACGGCGGCGCAGGCGGCCGTGACCAGCGCGACCGTCGCGAGGGCGACCAGCGCGATCGCGCGCCTCCGGAACAGGCCGGCGAGCACGATCACCACGGCGAGCACGAGCGCGGCCGAGGCGGCTCCGACGACGAGGGCCGTCGGCCCGGAGGCGGTGAGCGAGACCAGTGCGCCGGTCAGTGCGGCGGCACCCAGGGCGAGCAGCGTGAGGCTCGCCCGCAGCCGGGGGTTCGCGGCGCGTCGGAGGCGCTGGCGCTCCAGGCGCGCGGCGGTGACGGCGGCGGCGGCGACTCGCGCCTCCTCCGCCCGGGCGCGGGCCGTCTCGCGGGCCGACGCGCTCTGCTGGGCGCGGAAGGCCTCCCGCTCGGCCCGCCAGGCCTCCTGGCGCTCGCGCCACTCGGCGACGGCCTCGGGGGACGAGGGGCGCTCGTCCTGCAGCCCGGGGTCGGGTGCGGGGTAGGCGGGAGCGGAGGGCGCGGGGCAGGGGAGCGTCGCGGAGGGGTGTGCGGACGGGGAGCCCGGGGCCGGGTGAGCGGCCGCGTCGTCCGATCGCCGGCTCCGCCGCACGATCCAGACCACGAAGGCCACGATCAGCCCGAGCACCACGAGCGACCACAGCGTCCGCCCGGTCGCGGGCGCCCAGGGCATCGCCCCGGTGTACGCGCCGCCGAGCGACCAGAAGCCCTGCGCCACCGGCAGCATCGAGGCGAGCACGAGGACGCCGACCCCGGCGTGCACCCGGTCGAGCGAGCCGCGGAGCAGCCGCTCCACCGGCAGTGCGCCGTCCTGGTCGGGCAGCAGCAGCCAGGCCGCGGCGTAGAGGAGGAGCGCGGGCCCGCCCAGCACCGCGACGACGAGCACGATCCCGCGCACGATCAGCGGGTCGATGCCGAGCCGGTCGGCGATCCCCGCGCAGACGCCGCCGATCCAGCCGGGACGGCGGGGCAGGTCGAGGCCTCGCAGCCAGAGCACGAAGCGGTTCTCGGGCGCGGGGGGCGGATCGGCGGGGCCGGAGGCTTCCGGGCCGGTGCTCTCGGGGCCTGTGCTGTCCGGGCCGGCGCTGTCGGGGCCGGCGGCTCCGGGATCCGTCCCGATCGGCGTCGTCGCTGTGCTCGCCGCCTCCGTGCCGTCCGGCTCCGCGGAGCCCGGCGGGGTCGTGCTCTGTCCTGTCATGCTGCGAGTCTCCCGTGCGCTCCACGGCCCGGACCATCGGGGGAACCCCTGATCCGACCCCGAGAGCACCCCCGATCGTGCGGCCGACCTGTTTGGATGCAGGGGTGAGCACAGTCCCCGGCACCGCCGTCCGCCCCCCGCTGCAGCGGCCGCGGACGATGCTGCTCGGCGGAGTGTGCACCGCGGTCGCCGACCACCTCGGCTGGAGCGTGCGGAGGACCCGCCTCCTGGCCGTCCTCACGACCGCGCTCGGCGGGGGCGGCGCGCTCCTCTACCTCTGGCTCTGGGCCCTGGTGCCCCTTGCGCCGCTCGACTCGCGCGACGCGGATCCGGCCGTCCGCCGCTCCGCTCCCGTGGCCGGCCTGCTGACCCTCGCCGCCGCCGTCGCGGCGCTCGCCGTGCTGATCACCGTCGACAGCGGCGACGACACCGACATCACGCGCGCGCTCGTCGCCGTCGGCCTGCTCGCGGGAGGAGCCGTCGGCTGGAGCCTCGGGCTCGACCGCGGCGACGCCGTCCGCCCCGCCCGGTACGGCTCCGCGGTGCGCCTCGCCTCCTGCGCTCTGCTGGTGCTCGCCGGAGCGGCCGTGCTCACCGGCCGCCCGAGCGCCCTCAACGCGGTCCTCGCCGTGGGCGTGCTGCTGATCGCCGCCGGCGTGCTGGCCGCGCCCCGGGTGGTGACCCTCTGGTCCGAGCTGATGGGCGAGCGCGCCGCCCGCGTGCGCGAGGAGCAGCGGGCCGAGATCGCCGCGCACCTGCACGACTCCGTGCTGCAGACCCTCGCGCTCATCCAGAACCGCGCCGGAGCCTCGAGCGAGGTCGCCCGCATCGCCCGCGCCCAGGAGCGGGAGCTGCGCGACTGGCTGTTCGAGCGCGACGTCCCGGTCGCCAACGACCTGGCCGCCGAGGTCCGGGCGATCGCCGCCGCCGTCGAGCTCGACTACCCCGTGCACCTCGAGGTGGTGGCCGTCGGAGCGTCCGTCCCCGGCGCCGCCGCGCTCCTCGCCGCGACCCGCGAGGCCGTGCTGAACGCGGCCCGGCACGCGGGCGGCGACGTCTCGGTGTACCTCGAGTCCTCCGTGCAGGGCGTCGACGTGTTCGTGCGCGACCGCGGCCCTGGGGTCGTCCTCGACGAGGTGCCCGGCGACCGCCTCGGCATCCGCGAGTCGATCATCGGCCGGATGGCGCGCGCGGGCGGCAGCGCGACCGTGCGTCCCGGGGTCGGCGGCACCGGCACCGAGGTGCATCTGCGGCTCCCCGCGGAGGTCGAGCGGTGACCCGCGTGCTGCTGGTCGACGACCACTCCATCTTCCGCTCCGGCCTGCGGGCCGACCTCGCCCCCGAGCTCGAGGTCGTCGGGGAGGCGGCCGACGTCGACTCCGCCGTCGGCCTGGTCGCCTCGCTCGCGCCCGAGGTGGTGCTGCTCGACGTGCACCTGCCGGGCGGTGCGGGCGGAGGCGGGGCCGAGGTGCTGCGGCGCAGCGCCGGGTCGTCGTCGCGCTTCCTGGCGCTGAGCGTCTCGGACGCTGCGGAGGACGTGGTCGGCGTGATCCGCGCCGGCGCCCGCGGCTACATCACCAAGGCCAGCTCCGGAGCCGAGGTGAGCCGGGCCGTGCTCGCGGTGGCGGGCGGGGACGCCGTGTTCTCGCCGCGCCTGGCCGGCTTCGTGCTCGACGCCTTCGGGGCGCTGGCGGGCGAGCAGGCGGAGTCGGTGGACGAGCTCGACCGGCTCTCGGCCCGCGAGCGCGAGGTGATGCGCCTGATCGCCCGCGGCTACGCCTACAAGGAGGCGGCGGCCGAGCTCTTCATCTCGGTCAAGACGGTCGAGTCCCACGTCTCCGCCGTCCTCCGCAAGCTGCAGCTCTCCTCCCGCTACGAGCTCACCGCCTGGGCCTCCGCCCGCCGCCTGCTCTGAGGCGCGCGCGAGCAGTCAACCCCGTCCCTCCTCCCGCTCCTGCCGTCCGACACTGTCGGGACCGACAGGAAAGGACGACCGATGGTGACCACCACCCCCGCTCTCCCGACCCTGGCCGAGCTCCTCCGCGACTCCCGGCCCGTGTCGCAGCTCTACGTCGACCTCGCGATCGACTCCGGGGATCCGCCGGACATCTCGCTCGAGCGCGCCACGTCCCTCGGAGACGAGCTCGCCCGCCAGGGTGCGCCGCAGGCCGACATCCAGGCCCTCACCGCTCTGCTCGAGGGGGCCGGGCGCCCCCAGGGCGGCTGCTGCCTCTTCGCGGTCGCCGTGGACGGGAGGGTCGTGCTGAACGAGGTGCTGCCGGGTCGGCCGGTCGCGCCCGAGGGCGTCTCCTACAGCCCGATCCCGGACATCGTGCCGCTGCTGCAGCACCGGCCCGACCTGCGCGTCCTCGTCGTCGAGACCTCGCGGGACGGCGGCGAGATCCGCCTGCACCGCCTGGGCGCGCAGCGACCCGAGGCCGAGCAGGCCGTGCAGGGCCGCACCGACACCCTCCACAAGGCGCAGGCCGGCGGCTGGCGGCACGACCGGTTCCACCACCACGCGGAGGAGATCTGGCGGCGCACGCAGGCCGAGCTCGCCGCCGCGGTGGACGAGCTCGTGCGCGTGCACCGGCCGTGCCTGCTGGTCGTCGCGGGGGACATCCACGCCCGGCAGCTGCTCGCGCAGCAGCTCTCGCCGAGCAGCGCCGCGATCCTGGCCGTCGAGCCCGTGAACACGCGGGCCGCCGGCAGCGAGGAGGGGGCGCTGGAGCGGTTCGTCGACGAGCAGCTCGACCGCATCCTGCTGCGCGAGAAGGAGGACGTGCTCGACGCCCTGCGCACCGGGGAGCCGCGCCGCATCGTCGAGTACTCGCTCGGCGCGATCGTCACGGCGCTGGCCTCGGCGCAGGTCGAGACGCTGGTGCTCGACCCCGGCCGACTGCGCAAGCGCGCTCTGCTGGCGCTCGCCGCGGAGCCGTGGGTCGCGTCGGCCCCGGAGGAGGCGCTGGGCGGCGAGGTGATCGACTCCGTCGACGCCGCCCTCGCGCTGGCCCGCGCCGCCGTGCTCACGGACGCGCGCGTGCTCGTCACCGACTCCCGCACCGCCCCGGAGGGGGTCGACGTGGTGACGCTGCCGCACGACGCCGACGCCGCGGCGATCCTCCGCTGGCGCACCGGCCCGCCGGTCCCGGGGGCCTGAGCGGCGGGTCCCCGAGCGTGGCAGGGCCCGGGCCCCGATCCTGTGATCGGTCCCGGGCCCTGTCCGGCCTCACGCCTGCTGGTCGTCCTCGCCCTCAGCGGCCGCGCGGCGGCGCGCTCCGAGTCCGAGCGCGGTGGCGCCCGCGGCCAGGAGCGCGGTGGCGCCCGCGATCAGGCCGACGCTCTCGACTCCGGTCGAGGCCAGCCCGCCGCCCGAGCCGCCGACGGGCAGCGGGGTCGGCGTGCCGGTCGGCGCGGTCGTGGGCACCGGGGACGGAGCCGCGGTGGGCGCCGCGGTCGGCCCGGCGGTCGGTGCCGTGGTGGGAGTCGCCGTGGGCGCGGTGGTCGGCGGGGTCGTCGGTGCCGTGGTCGGCCCGGCGGTCGGCGTCGGAGTCGGCGCCACCACCTGCGACGCCGGCAGGATCTGCACGATGGTCGGACGCGGTGCCGCCACCGCTCCCGCCGCCGTCGATCCGTAGTCCGGGAAGAACGAGGTCGGCGCCTCGAAGGTGCCCTCCTCGCCCGGGTGCTGCACCGCCACGAACACGTGCTGGTCGAGGTCGTGGACGATCGGTCCGCAGGTCTCGGCGTCGCGGGGCACCGAGAGGAACTGCTCCACCCTGCCGCGCGTCGCGCCCTCGAGCGCGACCTTGAAGAGCCCGTCGTTGTAGCCGATGCCGCTCGGGGCGCCGTCGGTCGAGATCCAGAGGTTCCCGACCGAGTCGAAGGCCAGGTTGTCCGGGCACGAGATCGGCGAGACCTGGTCCGCCGGGAAGCCGGAGAAGTAGACGACGTCGCCCTGCGCCTGGTCGCCGCAGAGCATCAGCAGGTTCCAGGTGAAGGTGCGGCCGGTCTGGTCGCCGCCGTCCTCGATGATCTCGACGATGTGGCCGTCGCGGTTCTCGGTGCGCGGGTTGACCTCGGTCGCGCCCTCCTTGGCGCCCTCGGTGCCGCGGGCGGAGTTGTTGGTGCAGGCCACGTAGATCCGGCCGCTGACCAGGCTGGGCTGCACGTCCTCGCAGCGGTCCATCTTGGTCGCGCCCGCGGCGTCCGCCGCCTGGCGGGTGTGCACGAGCACCTCGGCGACGCTCATCCCGGCGATCGTCGAGGCGCCGTTCAGCACCAGGGGCAGCCACTCGCCGATGCCGTCGAAGCCGCCGTCCGAGGGGACCGCCCCGGTGCCGGTGATCTCGGCGACGGGGGAGTCGCCGGCGAAGCGGGCGACGTAGAGGTCGCCCTCCTCCAGCAGGGTCTTGTTGTGGGCGCGGTCGCCCTCGATGTAGCGCTTCGTCGAGACGAACTTGTAGAGGTAGTCGAAGCGCTCGTCGTCCCCCTGGTACGCGACCACGCGGCCGTCCGGGGCGATGATGACGTTCGCGCCCTCGTGCTTGAGCCGGCCGAGCGCCGTGTGCTTCTTCGGCGTGGAGTCGGGGTCGAAGGGGTCGAACTCCACGATCCAGCCGAAGCGGTTCGGCTCGTTCTCGTAGCCCGGGGTGCGGGCGTCGAAGCGGGGGTCGTCGAGCTCCCAGAGGCGCGAGGTCTCGGAGTCGGCGAGGCCGTAGCGCTTCTCGGCGTCGCTCGTGCCGACGGCGCGGAAGTAGCCGTTGAAGTTCTCCTCGCCCGAGAGGATCGTGCCCCACGGCGTCGTGCCTCCGGAGCAGTTGCCGAGCGTGCCGAGCACGGTGCGGCCCTCGGGGTCGGCGACCGTCTTCAGCAGGTCGGTGCCGGCGGCGGCGCCGGTCACCTCGTAGGGGGTGTCGAGCAGGTAGCGGCGGTTGCGCTCGCCCCCGCGGACGTAGGCCCACGGGCGGTCGACCGCGGTGCGGACCAGCTCGACGACGCTGAGGCCGTGGGCGGCGCGGCCGACGGCGCGCACGCGCTCCGGCTCCGCCTCGAGCTGCGCGGCCGGGAACATGATGCTCTCGTTCGTGTACTCGTGGTTCACGACGAGCAGGGCGCGGAGGCGCTTCGAGCCCGGGATCTCGACGATGTCGGTGTAGTCGTTGTTGTAGCCGAACTGCGCGGCCTGGGCGACCTCCGTCTGGTCGGCGATGTCGAAGGCGGGGCTGTCGGCGAAGAGCGGGTCGCCCCAGCGGATGATCGGCTGCCAGGCGAAGCCCTCGGGGACGGTGAACCGGTCGACCGTGTACGGCACCGGAGCGATCGGAGTGAAGGCGAGCGGCGAGCCGTCGGCCGCGGTCGCCACGGCCGCCTCGGCGGTGGGCGCTCCTCCGGCGGAGGCGACGGCGACGGTGACCGCGCCGGCCAGGCCGAGGCCGAGGGCACTGCGGCGGGAGAGCTGCGACGAGACGATGTCGCGGAAGTAGCTGTTGTGCGACGTGTTGCAGGTCGCGGTGGAGCAGGCATTGGCGCACTTCAGCGCGCAGGTGACGGGGCTGCGCTTGCCGCGCACGTGGCCGGCCATCGGGAGGAGGAGCGGGCGGCGGGCGGTGTCTGACATGGAGGTCCTTCGATCACGAGCAGGAGACGCGATCGAGGCAAGCAGGGGGAGGGGGCGCCGATGCCGCCGGGTGGAGGCTCCTCCCTGAACGGAATGTGAACGTTCTCACAAGAAGGTGAGGCTCACCTTCCCTCCCTGCGGCCCTCCGAGCGTGCCTCCAGGACCGCCCCGACGTTCCCCGCGATCCACTCGACGACCGGCAGCAGCCGCTCGGCCAGCTCCGCTCCCAGCGGCGTCAGCCGGTACTCGACGTGCGGCGGGACGACCGGCCGCGCCTCGCGGTGCACGAAGCCGTCCTCCTCCAGGATCCGCAGCGTCTGGGCGAGCATCTTCTCGCTGATCCCGCCGATCCGGCGGCGCAGAGCGCCCCAGCGCAGCGTGCCCGGAGCGAGCGCCGCGAGCACCAGGACGCCCCACTTGCTGGTGACGTGCCCGAAGACCTCGCGGCTCGGGCAGTCGGCGGAGTAGACGTCCCCGGCGAGCAGGGGGGAGTCGGCGATCGTCATGGGTGCTCCTCGGGACAGGGGTGGTGACTGTACTAACGAAATAGTGGGTACTGCATTCCGGGAAGCAGGAGGAGGATGCGCCGGTTGCACCCTCCTGGCGGCGGACCCCGCCCGCCCCACCCGTCAGGAAGGACCCCTCATGACCCTCGTCGTCACCGGAGCCACCGGCCACCTCGGCCGTCTCGCCGTCGAGCACCTGCTCGCCCGCGGCACCGCCGCCTCCGACATCGTCGCCACCGGCCGCGACGCCGCGAAGCTCGAGGCGCTCGCGGCCGACCTCGGCGTCCGCACCGCCGTCGCGGACTTCGACGACCCCGCCTCGCTCGACGCCGCCTTCTCCGGCGCCGAGGCCGTCCTCCTCGTCTCGGGCTCCGAGGTCGGCAGGCGCGTCGCGCAGCACACCGCCGCGATCGACGCCGCCGTCCGCGCCGGCGCGCGCCTGGTCTACACGAGCGCCCCGAAGGCGACCACGAGCGCGCTCATCCTCGCCCCCGAGCACAAGGCCACGGAGGAGGCGATCGCCGCCAGCGGCGTCCCCGCCGTCGTCCTCCGCAACGGCTGGTACAACGAGAACTACGAGCAGACCGTCGCCGAGCTCGCCTCCACCGGCAGCACCCTCTCGAGCGCCGGCGAGGGCCGCGTCGCCAGCGCCGCGCGCACCGACTACGCCGAGGCCGCAGCGGTCGCCCTGACCGACCCGTCCCTGGTCGGCACCGTGCACGAGCTCTCCGGCGACACCGCCTGGAGCTTCGACGAGCTGGCCGCGATCGTCGCCGAGGTCGCCGGACGCGACGCCGCGATCGGCCACGTCTCCTCCGACGAGCACGCCCGCGTCCTCACCGGCGCCGGCGTCCCCGAGGGCGGAGTCGGCTTCGTCGTCGGCCTCGACGCGAACATCGCCGACGGCCTCCTCGGCGGGACCGACGGCTCGCTCGCCCGCCTGATCGGGCGGCCGACCACGCCGATCCGCGCGTACGTCGAGGAGCAGCTCGGGCGCTGACGCTCCGGCGTCCCCGTCGGCCGGGTCCGGCTCGCAGGAGCACCCCGCTCCCGCGAGCCGGACGGTGGCGCGCCCGGCCCTCCCGCGGCACCGCGCCGGGCACTCCCGTCCGCGGCTCCGCGCCCGCCCTCCGCGGCTCCGCGCTCGACCCGCCGCACCTCGCGCCACCGTGTCGGCGCCCCGACGTAGGCTGTCCGCCATGACCTCGACGACGCCTCGCTCCGGTATCGACCGCTCCGAACTCGACCCCGCGACGCGCCCGCAGGACGACCTCTACCGGCACGTCAACGGGCTCTGGATCGACCGCACCGAGATCCCCGCCGACAAGGCGCGCTACGGCTCCTTCCACGTCCTCCAGGAGGAGGCGGAGAAGGCCGTGCGCGACATCATCGTCGAGGCGCAGACCGCGCAGCACGGCACCGAGGAGCGCCTGTTCGGCGACCTCTACGCCTCCTTCATGGACGAGGAGCGGGCCGAGGAGCTCGGCGCCGCCCCGATCGCCGACGACCTCGCCGCCGTGCAGCGGGTCGACTCGATCCCCGGCCTGCTCCGCGCGGTCGGCGCCTTCGAGCGCACCGGCGTCCCCGGGCTCTTCGGCCTCTTCGTCGACAACGACCCGGGCAGCCCCGAGCGCTACCTCGTCTTCGTCAACCAGGGCGGCCTCGGCCTGCCGGACGAGAGCTACTACCGCGAGGAGGAGTTCGCCTCCGTCCGCGAGGCCTACACGCCGTTCGTCGCGCGGATGCTGGCGCTGGCCGGCATCGACGCCGCCGAGGCCCGCGCCGAGCGCATCGTCGCCCTCGAGACCGACCTGGCTGCCGCGCACTGGGACAAGGTCCGCAGCCGCGACAGCCAGGCGACCTACAACCTCCGCTCCTGGTCCGAGGTCGAGGAGCTCGCCGCGGGCGTCGACCTCGGCGTCTGGCTCACCGCGATGGGCGCTCCGGAGGGGGCGCTCGCCGAGGTGGTCGTCCGCCAGCCGAGCTTCCTCCAGGGTCTCGCGGGCCTGCTCACCGAGGACCGGCTCCCGGCCTGGCGCGACTGGCTGTCCTGGCAGGTGATCCGCGGAGCCGCGGCCTACCTGTCCAGCGGCTTCGTCGACGCCAACTTCGACTTCTACGGCCGCACCCTCACCGGCACCCCGCAGAAGCGGGAGCGCTGGAAGCGCGCCGTCTCGCTCGTCGAGGGCTCGCTCGGCGAGGCGGTCGGCCGCACCTACGTCGCCCGCCACTTCCCCGAGACGGCGAAGGCCGCGATGGACGTGCTGGTCGCGAACCTCATCGAGGCGTACCGCCGCTCCATCGTCGACCTGGAGTGGATGAGCCCCGCCACCCGCGAGCGCGCGCTCGAGAAGCTCGCGAAGTTCACGCCCAAGATCGGCTACCCGGTGCGCTGGCGCGACTACTCCGCCCTCTCGATCGACCCGGCCGACCTGCTCGGCAACGCCCGCCGCGTGGCCGAGTTCGAGTTCGCCCGCGAGCTCGGCAAGATCGGCCGCCCGCTCGACCGCGACGAGTGGTTCATGACCCCGCAGACGATCAACGCGTACTACAACCCGGGCTTCAACGAGATCGTCTTCCCGGCCGCGATCCTGCAGTTCCCCTTCTTCGACGAGGCCCGCGACCCCGCCGCGAACTACGGAGCGATCGGCGCCGTCATCGGTCACGAGATCGGCCACGGCTTCGACGACCAGGGCTCGCGCTTCGACGGCGACGGCCGCCTCACCGACTGGTGGACCGAGGAGGACCGGGCCGCGTTCGAGGAGCGGACGAAGGCGCTCATCGCGCAGTACGACGCGCTCGCTCCCGCGACCACGCCCGGGCACCACGTGAACGGCGCCCTGACCATCGGCGAGAACATCGGCGACCTCGGCGGTCTCGGCATCGCCTGGAAGGCGTACCTGCTCTCGCTGGACGGCGAGGAGCCGCCCGTCGTGGACGGCCTGACCGGCGCCGAGCGCTTCTTCCTCTCCTGGGCGCAGGCCTGGCAGCAGAAGTCGCGCGACGAGGAGACGATCCGCCTCCTCGCCATCGATCCGCACGCTCCGGCCGAGTTCCGCTGCAACCAGATCGTCCGGAACATCGACGAGTTCTACGCTACTTTTGACGTCTCCGAAGGCGACGCCCTCTGGCTCTCCCCGAGCGAGCGCGTCACCATCTGGTAGTCGCCGCCGACCACCTCCGCACCACGGACGAGGAGCCCCGGGCATCGAGAGCCGACCGATGCAGCGGGGTCGTCCGCCGATCGCGCGTCCTGCCGGCGCGTGAGGACCCAGGTCCCCCTCCGCACGACCGCACTCCCGACCCGTAGAGGGGCCGTACCGTGGTGATCCCCACCAGCGAGACCCGCCGTGAGAGCCGACGCAACCGCCGGGGGCGCCACAAGGGCGGCGGTGACCGCGAGAACTTCCAGCGCGGCTTCGACGCCCTCGGCCGTCTCGCGATCGACGGGGTCGTCGTCTCGGCGCGCGCCGTCGACCTGGCGACCGGCCGCACCCTGTTCGCGGTCGACGACTCCGTCTCGATGCCCACCGCCTCCCTCGGCACCGTCGTGCTGCTGATCGAGGTCGCCGCCCGGCTGGCGAACGAGCCGCAGGAGAACCTGCGCCTGGTCGACCGGACCGCGGCGGACGCGGTCTCGGGCTCCGGGCTCTGGCAGCACCTCCAGGTGCCGTCGATGCCGATCGCCGACCTCGCCGCCCTCGTCGGTGCCTCCAGCGACAACCTCGCGACCAACGTCCTGCTGCGCCGCGTCGGCCTCGATGCCGTGCGCGAGCGGGCGGAGGCGCTCGGCCTCTCCCGCACCGCCCTGCTCGACGTCGTGCGCGACGAGCGCGGCCCGGACGACGCGCCGCAGCTCTCGATCGGCTCCGCCCGCGAGCTGACCTGGCTGCTCGCCACCCTCGCGAACGGCGAGATCGTCGACGCCGCCGTGAGCTCGCGGGTGATCGGCTGGCTCTCGCTCGGCACCGACCTCTCGATGGTCGCCGCCTCGTTCGGGCTCGACCCGCTCGCGCACCGCCACCCCGACCACGGGGTCCTGCTCGTCAACGCGACCGGCACCGACGTCGGCGTCCGCGCCGAGGCGGGCGTCCTCCGCGGCCCGCGCGCCGGAGTCGCCTACGCGGTCGCCACGCAGTTCGACGACACGACCCTGCACTACCGCCTCGCGGTGCTGG
Source organism: Rathayibacter sp. AY1B4 (assembly GCF_002932815.1). Taxonomy (NCBI): domain Bacteria; kingdom Bacillati; phylum Actinomycetota; class Actinomycetes; order Micrococcales; family Microbacteriaceae; genus Rathayibacter; species Rathayibacter sp. AY1B4. The sequence goes on from NZ_PSWN01000037.1 coordinate 11,929, forward strand.
AGGGCATGCGCACCCTCGGAGCCGACCTGCTCGAGTACGTGCACTGACGGCTGCCGGGGCGGAGGCTCCTCCGGAGCAGGCCGACCCCGCGGAACCCCTCGGGTGCCCCGTCAAGTCCGTGACCGCCTCCGGGGGCGCGACCTAGGCTGCCCGCAGCGGCGCCGCCTCCCGGGCGCACCGCGGAGAGGGAACCATGAGCAGCTTCGGCTTCGACGCCCCCGAGGACGTCACCGACACCACCCGCCCCGACGGCGACTCCCTGCCGGTCCCGCCGGAGGACCCGGCCGAGATCGACGACCCCGAGTCGATCGACGAGGCGCTCGACCAGGGCGCCGACGCCCGCCTCGGCGACGACCAGGACCCGCCGGAGCACCCCTTCATCCCGTCGCCCAGCTGATCGGCCGGCCGGGCGCCCCAGCGGCGCCCGGCCTCCTCCGACCTGGCTGCTCCTCCGAGCCGGCTACTCCTCCGAGCCGACTACTCCTTCGACCCCGGCTTCAGGCGGTTCGCGAGGCGCTTGATCGGGTGGGCGGGCTCGCGCTCCGCCGGATCCTCGACCTCGAGGCCGTAGAACGTGCCGATGTCGCCGACGAACGCCTTGCGGCGGGCCTTGTCGTAGGCGCGGATCTCGCGGCGGAAGGCGATCACCGTCGCGACGCACATCAGGATCATCACGACGCTGAACGGCAGGGCCGAGAGGATCGCCGCGGTCTGCAGGGCGTCGAGGCCGCCGGCGACCAGGAGCGACAGGGCGAGCAGCGCGGTCGCGACGGCGAAGAACACGCGGATGCGGTTGCGCGGCTCCGGCTCGCCGCCGGTCGCGATCATCGACATCACCAGCGCTCCGGAGTCGGCGGAGGTGACGAAGAAGACGCCGATCAGGAGGATCGCGCCGATCGTCAGCACCGAGCCCGCGGGCAGTCCCTGCAGCATCGAGAAGAGCGCCAGGTTGGTGTCGACCGAGCCGTCGGCGCCGACGAGGCCGCCGGCGCCGTAGAGCTCCCGGTAGATGGCGGTGCCGCCGAGGACGCTGAACCAGAGGAAGGTCATGATCGTCGGCACGAGCAGCACGCCGCCGACGAACTCGCGGACCGTCCGGCCCTTGGAGACGCGGGCGATGAAGATGCCGACGAACGGCGCCCACGACATCCACCAGCCCCAGTAGAACGTGGTCCACGAGGCCTGCCACTGCTCGCCCTCGCGGCCGGCGTAGGCGCTGACAGTGAAGGTCAGGCCGATGAAGTTCTGCAGGTAGTTGCCGAGCGACTGCACGAACTCGCGGAGGAGGAACTGGGTCGGGCCGGCGACGAGCACGAAGACGAGGAGCGCGGCGGCGAGCAGCAGGTTGCCGGTCGAGAGCCACTTCATGCCCTTGCCCACGCCCGAGATCAGCGAGAAGACGGTCAGGCCCGTGACGACGGCGATGACCACGATCTGCACGGTGAGCGACGACTCCACGATGCCGCTCGCCTCCAGTCCCGCCGAGATCTGGGTGACGCCCAGGCCGAGCGAGGTCGCGACTCCGAACATGGTGCCGACCAGGGCGACCACGTCGATCGCGTTGCCCCAGCCGCCGCGGACCCGGCGGCCCAGCAGCGGCTCCAGCGCCCAGCGGATCGACACCGGCCGCTTGCGGCGGTGGATCGCGTAGGCGAGGGCGAGGCCGACCACCACGTAGATGGACCAGGCGTGGACGCCCCAGTGCAGGTAGGTCTGCGAGATGGCGCTCTGCGCGAGCTCCGTCTCGGTGCCGGTGACGCCCGGGCGCGGAGTGGCGAAGTGGGTGAGCGGCTCCGCGACGCCGTAGAAGACGAGGCCGATGCCCATGCCGGCGGCGAAGAGGAGCGAGATCCAGGCGAGCATCGAGAACTCGGGCTCGTCGTCGTCGGCGCCGAGCTTGATGTCGCCGAAGCGGCTCACGCCCATCCAGATGGCGAAGGCCACGAAGACCGCGGCGATCAGCACGTAGTACCAGCTGAACGTGTTGACGACGGTGGTCTGCAGCGTCGAGAACACGGAGGTCGCGGCGTCGGGCGCGAGGATCGCGAAGGCCGCGATCGACAGCGTGAGGACGGCGGCGGGCCAGAAGACCCACCGCGCGAGGCGGTGCGGAGGGGCGGTCGCGCCCGCGGTGGCGGGGGCGGTGTCCGGGGAGGACGGGTGCTCGGACATGGGGTCCTCTCGTCGGCGGCAACCGTCCACGGTACACGGGGGCCCGTCGGCGGCCCCGGCCGGGGGAGCCGGGCTGGCATGATCCGGCCCCGGTGCGGGAGGCTGGACCCGTGCAGTTCAGAGTCTTCACCGAACCCCAGCAGGGCGCGAGCTACGAGGACCTCCTCGCCGTCGCGCAGGCCGCCGAGAGCCTCGGCTACGACGGCTTCTTCCGCTCCGACCACTACCTCCGGATGGGGGACGGCGACCCCGGCGTGGGCCCGTCCGACGCGTGGACGACACTCGCCGGCCTCGCCCGCGAGACCGAGCGGATCGCGCTCGGCACCCTCGTCTCCTCCGTCACCTACCGGCCGCCGGGGATCCTCGCGATCCAGGTCGCCCAGGTCGACGCGATGTCCGGGGGCCGTGCCGAGCTCGGCCTCGGCACCGGCTGGTTCGAGCAGGAGCACGCCGCGTACGGCATCCCCTTCCCTCCGCGCCGCTTCGACCTCCTCGAGGAGCAGCTCGAGATCGTGACCGGCCTGTGGTCGACGCCGGTCGGCGAGCGCTACTCCTTCGCCGGCGAGCACTACACGCTGACCGACTCCCCGGCCCTGCCCAAGCCCGCCCGCCTGCCGCTGCCGGTGATCGTCGGTGGCGGCGGCCCCAAGCGGACCCCGGCGCTCGCGGCGCGGTTCGCGAGCGAGTTCAACCTGCCCTTCCCCGAGTTCGACGCGATCCCGGCGGCGTTCGAGCGCGTCGACGAGGCGTGCCGGGCGATCGGGCGCGAGCCCTCGTCGCTCGTGCACTCGGTCGCGCTGATCGCGGTCGGCGGAGGCGACGAGGCGGAGTTCACGCGCCGTGCGGCGGCGATCGGCCGCGAGCCCGCCGAGCTGCGCGAGCACGGAGTGGCCGGCGGCGTCGACGAGGCGGTCGACCGCCTCGAGTCCCTCCGCGAGGCCGGCTGCGAGCGCGTCTACCTGCAGTTCATGGACCTGCAGGACCTCGACCACCTCGACTTCTTCGCCCGGGAGGTCCTGCCGCGCCTGTCGGCGTAGGGTGGGCGGCGCTGGCGCCGACTCCAGGTCGACCGTCCAGGAGTCGTCGCACTCGCGCTCGACTGCGACGACTCCTGGCTTCTCGCGATCTCGTCCTCGCGGCTCCGCGCCGAGTGCGACGACTCCTGGTCACTCGCGGGCTGCGGGCAGCACGCTCCGGCCTGCGCGCCCGGGCGTCCGTCCGCGCCGCGGCCTACGCTGGAGGGATGGCGGACACGATCGAGCGCGCGGACGAGCGCCTGGCGACCCGCTCGGCGGCCGAGGTCCCGTGGATCGTGCTGGTCTGGGACGATCCGGTCAACCTGATGTCGTACGTCTCGTACGTCTTCCGCAGCTACTTCGGCTTCGGCCGCGCCGAGGCGGAGCGGCTGATGCTGCAGGTGCACACCGAGGGGCGCGCGGTCGTCGCGACCGGCAACCGCGAGGAGATGGAGCGGCACGTGGAGGCGATGCACGGCTACGGCCTGTGGGCGACGCTGCAGAAGGCCGACGCGTGAGCGCCCCGCTGCGCCCCGCGGCCGCGGAGACCGGAGAGCACCCCGCTCGCGGCATCCGAGGACTCGGCTGATGCGCGCGTTCCGCCGAGACTCCTCCGGAGCGGCCGTCGCCCGTTTCGACCGCGAGGAGGCCGGGATCCTCCGCCATCTGGCCGGCGAGATGCTCGAGCTGCTCGATCGCGGGGCGTCCTCGGAGGAGGCCCGCTCCGATCCGGCGCTCGCCCGCCTCCTGCCCGACGCCTACCGCGACGACGCCGAGGCGGCCGACGAGTTCCGCCGCTTCACCGCTCCGGACCTCGCCGCCCGCAAGATGGACGACGCCCGCGCCGTCACGGCGGCCCTCGACGCCGGCGACGGCACGAGTCACGGCCGGATCTTCGAGGGGCTCGGGGAGGTCGCGGTCCGTCTCGAGGAGCCGCAGGCGATCGCCTGGCTCCGCGCACTGACCGACATGCGGCTCGCTCTGGCCGTGCGGCTGGGGATCGACGACACCGACGACGTCGTCCCGGAGGAGGGGAGCGCGGCCGCGATCCGCAGTGTCTACGACTGGCTGGGCGGCGTGCAGGACGGGCTCGTCCGCGCCGTCGACGTGTGATCCGCTCGTCCCTCCAGCGATTCCACAGCTGTGGACAACCCTGTGGAAAGGTGTGGAGAACCGGCTCCGGGAGCAGCTCCGAACGGCGGAGCGCCGGGCGCGGGGGTGTGGAAACGCGTAGCGTCCACCCTGTGAACACTCCGAGCACCGCCGACGCCCAGCGCACCGCCGACGACATCCAGGACTCCCGGGCGGTGCGGACCCTCGCCCGCGGCGGCTTCGCGGCGAACGGCCTCGTCCACCTCCTGATCGGAGTGATCGCGCTCGGCGTGGCCCGCGGCGGCGGAGGCGAGGCCGACCAGAGCGGTGCTCTCGGCGCCCTCGCGGCGCAGCCCGGCGGTCTGGTGGTCCTCTGGATCTGCACGGTCGGCCTCTTCGGCCTGGCGCTGTGGGGGCTGCTCGAGGCGTTCCTCGTCCGCCCGCGCGAGAGCGCCCTGAAGACCTGGGGCAGCCGGCTCAAGGAGGCGGGCAAGGCCGTCGTCTACGGCGCCCTCGGCGTGACGGCGCTGAAGTTCGCGACGGGCGGCGGGTCGAGCTCGTCCGAGTCGTCCGAGAGCGCGAGCGCGCAGGTGCTCTCGGCGCCGGGCGGAGTCGTGCTGCTCGTGATCGCGGGACTGGCCGTCCTCGCGGTCGGCGGCGTCTTCGTGTACCGCGGAGCGAGCAGGAAGTTCCTCGAGAACGTCGCGGAGCCGGGCGGCACGGCGGGCACCGTCGTCACCGTGCTCGGCGTCGCCGGCTACGTCGCCAAGGGCGTGGTCCTCGGCGCTCTCGGCGTGCTGCTGATCGTCGCCGCCGTCACCCACGATCCGGAGCAGGCGGGCGGGCTCGACGAGGCGCTGAAGTCGCTCGTGGAGCTGCCGGCGGGCGTGCTCCTCCTCGGCTTCGTCGCGGTCGGGCTCATCGCCTACGGGCTCTTCTGCTTCGCCCGCGCGCGCTGGCCGCGCCTCTGATGTCGGATAGCGGATCCGCTCCATACCTGTCACCCCCCTTCCGCGCAACTGGTCCCGCCGTCACGGAGTCGGTGACACGCTGGGGCCTGTGAGTGCTGGAGGCGAGGACGCGACCGGTGGACGGGTGCGTCCGCCGCTGACGCAGGACGCCGCCCGTCTGCTGACCCGCTCCGCCACGGGGGACGCCTCCGCTCTGGGAGAGCTCGTCGACCGCTTCGGCGGCCTCGTCTCGGCGTGCGTCGGCACGGTCCAGGCCGACCCGGCCGGCCGCGACCGGCTCTGCACCGACGTCTTCACCGCCGTCTGGCGCCGCGCCCGCGAGGGCGCCCGCTCGCCGGAGCCCGTGCTCTGGGTGCTCGAGGTCCTCTGCGAGACCCTCGGGTCCGCGCACGAGCTCGCCCGGCGTCCGCTCGGCAGCGGCCTGCTCGCCCTCGACTGCCCGGACCGCGAGCTCCTGCTGCTGGCTGCGGCCGGCGGCTTCTCGCAGGCCGAGATCTCGGCGCTGACCGGGATCGACGAGTTCCGGCTGCGCTCGATCCTCCGGAACGCGCTCGAGACGCTCCAGGGCCGCGACAGCGATCTTCTGACGGCCTGACCGCCGGAGCCGTCGCGGGAGTAAAGTTGAGTCCGTCGAACTCAACTTTCGAGCCACGGAGGAGACCACCATCATGCAGGCCGGTCGGATGCCCCAGCAGGACGAGAAGTCCGCACTCGAGCAGTACGGCGTCAACCTGACCGCCATCGCGGCGAGCGGCAAGCTCGACCCGGTGATCGGGAGGGACGCCGAGATCCGGCGCGTCAGCCAGGTGCTCACGCGCCGCACCAAGAACAACCCCGTCCTCATCGGCGAGCCCGGCGTCGGCAAGACCGCCGTCGTCGAGGGGCTCGCCCAGCGGATCGTCGCGGGCGACGTCGCCGAGAGCCTCAAGGGCAAGCAGCTCGTCAGCCTCGACCTCTCGGCCCTGATCGCCGGAGCGAAGTACCGCGGCGAGTTCGAGGAGCGGCTGAAGGCCGTGCTTCAGGAGATCGAGGAGTCCGACGGCCGGATCATCACCTTCATCGACGAGCTGCACACGCTGATGGGCGCGGGCGGCGGCGAGGGATCGGTGGCGGCCGCGAACATGCTCAAGCCCATGCTGGCGCGCGGCGAGCTGCGGATGATCGGCGCGACGACGCTCGACGAGTACCGCCAGTACATCGAGAAGGACGCCGCTCTCGAGCGCCGCTTCCAGCAGGTCTTCGTCGGCGAGCCGACCGTCGAGGACACCGTGGCGATCCTCCGCGGGCTGAAGGAGCGCTACGAGGCGCACCACAAGGTGGCGATCGCCGATTCCGCCCTGGTCGCCGCCGCGTCGCTCTCGAACCGCTACATCACCTCCCGCCAGCTGCCGGACAAGGCGATCGACCTGATCGACGAGGCCGCGTCGCGGCTGCGCATGGAGATCGACTCCGCTCCCGTCGAGATCGACGAGCTGCGCCGCTCCGTCGACCGGCTGAGGCTCGAGGAGCTGGCGCTGAAGAAGGAGAAGGACGAGGCCTCGAAGGCGCGGCTGGAGAAGCTGCGCGAGGACCTGGCCCGCCGCGGCGCCCAGCTCGAGGAGCTGCAGGAGCGCTGGGAGCGCGAGCGGGCCTCCCTCAACCGCGTCGGCGAGCTCAAGAACCGGCTCGACGCCCTGCGGATCGCCGCCGAGCGCGCGCAGCGCGAGGGGAAGCTCGAGCGCGCGTCGAAGCTGCTCTACGGCGACATCCCGGTGATCGAGCGCGAGCTCGCGGCCGCCGAGGCGGAGGAGGAGCCGGCCGAGGGCCGCATGGTCAACGAGCAGGTGACGGCCGACGACATCGCCGCGGTGATCGCCGCCTGGACGGGGATCCCCGTCGGGCGCCTCCTGCAGGGCGAGACCGAGAAGCTGCTGCACCTCGAGACCGAGCTGCACCGCCGACTGATCGGCCAGGACGAGGCGGTGTCGGCCGTCGCGGACGCGGTGCGCCGCACCCGCGCGGGCATCTCCGACCCCGACCGGCCGACCGGCTCCTTCCTTTTCCTCGGGCCGACCGGCGTCGGCAAGACCGAGCTGGCGAAGGCGCTCGCCGACCACCTCTTCGACGACGAGAAGGCGATGGTCCGCATCGACATGTCGGAGTACGGCGAGAAGTTCGCCGTCTCGCGGCTGGTCGGCGCCCCTCCCGGCTACATCGGCTACGAGCAGGGCGGCCAGCTCACGGAGGCGGTCCGCCGCCGCCCGTACTCGGTGGTGCTCCTCGACGAGATCGAGAAGGCGCACCCCGAGGTGTTCGACGTCCTGCTGCAGGTGCTCGACGACGGCCGGCTCACCGACGGTCAGGGGCGGACGGTCGACTTCCGCAACACGATCCTCATCCTCACCTCCAACCTGGGGTCGCAGTTCCTCGTGGACCCGGCGCTGTCGCGGCCGCAGAAGGAGGAGGCGGTCCAGCAGATGGTGCGCCAGGCCTTCAAGCCCGAGTTCGTGAACCGGCTCGACGACATCGTGATCTTCGACGCGCTCGACCGCACCGAGCTCGGCGAGATCGTGTCGCTGTACGTCGACCGGCTGTCGAGGAGGCTCTCGGAGCGACGGCTCGACCTGGCGGTGACGCCCGCGGCCCGCGGGTGGCTGGCCGAGCGCGGCTACGACCCGCAGTACGGCGCGCGGCCGCTGCGCCGGCTGATGCAGCGGGCGATCGACGACCAGCTGGCGACGGCGCTGCTCGGCGGCACGGTGCGCGACGGGGACGTGGTGCTGGTGGACGTGGCGCCGGACGGCGAGAGCCTGTCGGTGACGGCGGGGATGCCCGCGACGGACTGACCGGGGTGCTCGGCCCCTGTCGCGAGTCCGACGTCTGCGTTCTCGCAGGGGGACGCGAGAGTAGCGCGCGGGCGGTGACGGGAGGTCCCTCCACAGGGCGCTCGCGGGCGGTACTCGTCCACAGTGGCGGGATCCGCGGGCGGCCCGTCCGGCGGGCTCCGTAGCGTCGACGGCATGTCCTTCGAAACGCCCGGCCCCCGCATGGCCGACCTCCCTCCCGAGGAGAGGCCGAGGGAGCGCCTCCGCGCCTACGGACCGGAGGCGCTCACCGACGCCGAGACCCTCGCCGTGCTCATCGGGGCCGGCGTCCGCGGCGCCAACGCGACCGTCGTCGCGCAGCGCCTCCTCGCGCGCTTCGGCGGCATCGACGCCGTCGCCCGGGCCGGGGTGGCCGATCTGATGCGGCACCGCGGAGTCGGCGAGGTCGCCGCCTGCCGCCTGGTCGCCTCCTTCGAGCTGCGGCGGAGGATGAACCGCGCCTCGCGCGCCGCCCGCGTGACCGACGCCGCCGGCCTGGCCGGGCTCGTCGCTCCGCTGCTGGCCGCCCGGCCGGTCGAGACCGTGCTGGCGGTGGCGCTCGCCGAGTCCGGAGCCGTCCGCGACGTCCTGACGCTGGCCGACGGAGCCCCGGCGCACGCCGAGATCCCCGTCGCCGCCGTGCTCGCCGAGGTGCTGGCGCGCGGCGCGGCGGGCATCGGCCTGGCGCACAGCCACGCGGGCGAGGCCGTGGTGCTCCCCTCCGACCGTGCGGCGACGCGGGCGATCGCCGACGGGGCAGAGGCGTGCGGCCTGCGGTTCCTCGCGCACGTCGTGATCGGGCGCGACGGCTGGGCGGAGGCGCAGCCGTGACGCGGCGCAGGGCTGCTGCGGGGCCCCTCCGTTCCGGCAGGACGCCTCCCGCCCCGCGCCGGACCGCCCCCGGCCGTGC
>NZ_PSWN01000038.1:0-17160 GCF_002932815.1 Rathayibacter sp. AY1B4
CACCGCCGCGTCGTGCCGGCGGATCGCGGACACGGCCCGGGCCTGCATCGCGAGCATCCCCTCGCCGCCGGGGAACACCACCGCGGAGGGCCGCTTCAGGGCTCGATCGAGCGGCAGGGATGCGGGTGCTCGGCGGCTGCGGATCTCGATGCGTCCGCTCCGCGGAGGGCTCGGTCAGCAGAAGAGACGGCGACTCGATCAGCAGGCCGCCCGAGCCCGACGCGCGCAGCCACTGCGGAGGCGGGCGCTCGTAGACTGAGGGCATGCCTCCGATCGTGCACGGATTCGACTGGCCCGATCGCGTCGTCGTGGGGACCGTCGGCTCACCCGGCTCGCGCTCCTTCTACCTCCAGGCCAAGACCGGGCCCCGCGTGGTCAGCGTCGGCCTCGAGAAGCAGCAGTCGGCCCTCCTCGCCGAGAAGATCGACGAGATCCTCGACCAGCTGATGACCGCCCAGGGCAACCCGGTCAGCGTCCCCGCCGGCACTCCCCCGGAGCTCGTCGACAACGACCCGCTCGACCAGCCCGTGGAGCCCGAGTTCCGCGTCGGCGGTCTCAGCCTCGGCTGGGACCCGTCCACCGCGCAGATCGTGATCGAGGCCTACCCGCTGACCGAGGCGGAGGACGACTCCGAGGAGGAGCCCGAGCCCACCGAGATGCTGCAGGTGAAGATCCCGGTCGGCACGGCGCGCGCCTTCGCGAAGCGCACCCTCGAGGTCGTCGGCGCCGGACGTCCGCTCTGCCCCCGCTGCGGCGAGCCGATGGATCCCGACGGGCACGACTGCCCGCTCGCATGAGCGACCCGGGCGGGCTCGACGGCGAGCTGGAGCTGGCCGGCCGGATCACGATCGCCTCGAACGCGACGTTCCTCGCGCAGCTCGGCGAGACGTCCGTCGTCTACAAGCCGATCTCGGGCGAGAAGCCGCTGTGGGACTTCCCGGACGGCGTGCTCGCGGGCCGCGAGGTCGCCGCGTACCTCGTCTCGGAGGCGCTCGGCTGGAACGTGGTGCCGCGCACGTGGCTCCGCGACGGTCCGCTCGGGCCGGGCATGGTCCAGCTCTGGCAGGACATCGATCCGGACCAGGACGCGGTCGACCTGGTGCCCGCCGACGCCGTGCCCGACGGATGGCGGCACGTCCTCGACGGCAGCGACGAGGAGGACCGCGACATCTCCCTCGTGCACGAGGACTCGACGGCGCTGCGCCGGATGGCCGTGTTCGACGTGGTCGCCAACAATGCGGACCGGAAGGGCGGGCACGTGCTCGCGCTGCCCGACGGCCACCGCTACGGCGTCGACCACGGCCTCACCTTCCACTCCGAGCACAAGCTGCGCACGGTCCTCTGGGGCTGGATCGGCGAACCGCTGCTCGAGGAGGAGCTGACGGCGCTGGCGCTCCTGCGCGCGCAGATCGACGGACCGCTCGGCGAGGCGCTCTCGGAGCTGCTCACCGAGGACGAGGTCGCCGCGTTCGCGAAGCGCTGCGAGCGGCTCGGCTCCTTCGGACGCTTCCCGGGCCCGCGGGGCGGGATGCCCGCGGTGCCCTGGCCGCTGTTCTGAGCCGGGCGCGGTCGGAACTCGGGACGAACGCCTCCGGAGCGGCGGAGACGCGCTGATCCTCAGGCGCGGGAGCGGGTCCCTCCTGCATCCTGAGGGGCTCAGAAGCTCCAGCCGCGGCCGAACAGCTCCTCGCCGGGCGTCCCGCCGCCTCCCGGGCCCGCGCCGCGAGCGCCGAGGTAGGAGGAGACGACGGCCGCTCCCAGGTCCTCCGCCTCCGGGTTCACCACCGAGCCGCCGACCCGGCGGGCGAGCGAGTCGATGAAGCGCGCGAGGCCCGGGTCGTCGCCCAGGCGGAAGAACGTGGTGTGCGCGCCGAGGCGGAGCGACGCGTCGAGCTCGCGGACCGAGACGGCGACCGTCAGCGGGTCCGGCGGGTAGTCGAAGAAGACGCCGCCGTCGGGCTCGAGGTGCGCGGTCGGCTCGCCGTCGGTGACGATGAGCAGCACCGGCTGCGCATTCGGGTGCTTGCGGAAGTGCCGGTTGGCCAGCAGCAGCGCGTGGTGCAGGTTCGTGCCCTTGTCCCACTCCGCGTCCAGGCCCACCAGCTGCTCGACGTCCATCACCTCGGCGCGTCGGCCGAAGGCGACGAGCTGCAGCGCGTCTCCGCGGAACCGGCTGCTGATCAGGGTGTGCAGGGCGAGCGCGGTGCGCTTCATCGGCACCCAGCGGCCGTCCATCGCCATCGAGAACGAGGTGTCGACGAGGAGCGCGACACAGGCCTGCGTGCGCGCCTCCGTCTCCTGCACCTCGACGTCGTCGATCAGGATGCGCACCCCCGAGCCGACCGGTCGGCCCTCGCCGGCGCTGCGGGTGAGGGCGTTGGTCACCGTGCGGGGGATGTCCCAGGCCTCGGTATCGCCGAACTCCCACGAGCGCGTCGCTCCGGAGCGCTCGCCCGCCGCGCCCGCACGCCGGACGTCGCGGGCGCCCTGACGGCCGGAGACGGTCTCGGCGATGTCGCGCAGGAGCGCTTTGCCGAGCTGGCGCATGGCCTTCGGGCTGAGGGCGAGACGGCCGTCGGAGCCGCGGCGCAAAGTCCCGGAGTCGCGCAGGGCCCGCTCCAGGCGCTTCAGCGTCTGCGCGTCGACGGAGGCGTCCTCGCCGAGGCGCTTCGCCAGCAGGTCGAGGTCGAGGTCGTCGAGGGAGGAGCGGTCCGTCTGCGCGAGCTGGTCGGCGAGGGCGTCGAGGTCGGCCAGCTCCTGGAACACGCCCGTCCCGTCGCCGAGGCCGAGCCCCTGCTCGCCGTCCATCCGCTCGGAGCCGCCCCAGTCCTCGCCGGGACGGAGCCCCCGCAGGGTCTCGTCGAGGCGGCCGAGCGACTGCATGAGCTCCGGCGTGCCGAAGGCCTCCTGGGCGAGGGCGTCGAGCTCGGCGCGCTGCTCGGCGGTCATCGAGTTGCGCATCCGCTGGGCCGCGGCCGCGCGGGCGGCGAGCGCGTCGATCAGCTCGTCCACCGATTCCGGGCCCTCGGGGAAGTACTCGCCGTGCTGCTCCATGAAGGCGTCGAACTGCTCGGGGGTGTCCTCCCCGCGCGCGTGCGCCTCGAGCAGCTCGTTCAGGTCGCGGAGCATCGCGTCGATCGCGGCGCGGTCCTCGTCGCTCGCGTTCTCGAGGGCCTGCTTCATCCCCTCGAAGCGCTGATCGAGCATCTCGCGGCCCAGGAGCTCGCGGATCCGCTCGAAGTCGGCGCGCGCCTCGGGGCTCTGCCAGCGGTAGTCGCGGAGCTCCGAGACGGCCGCGGCCGGTGAGGGCGGGAGGCTGTCGAGCTGGATCTCTGCGAGCGCGCGGTCGCCGTCGTCCATCTGCGTGTCGCGGGCGAGCTGCTTGCGCTCGGCGAGGACGGCCTTGTCGAGGAGCTCGCGGATCTCGCGGAGCGTGCCGTCGAGGTTGTTCCTCTGCGTGAGCTCGCGACGCCGCTCGGCGACGCGAGCGGCCAGGTCGTCCAGGCCCTCGCGGTCGCGGGTGCCACGGCGGAGGAACTCGCGCAGGGCGCGCTCGGGCGAGGTGCCGCCCATCACGTCCTCGCCGATCGCGTCGAGGGCCTCCTTCAGGTCGACCGGAGGAGCGAGCGGATCGGGTCCCCCGTCGTACTTCGCGTAGCGCGCGTCGCGCTTCAGCCGCCGGTTGCCGCGCGGAGCATCAGCCATAGACGGCCTCGCCCCCGCCCGTCTCCTTGCTCAGCTTGCGCGAGAGGTAGAGGCCCTCGAGGGCGAGCTCGACCGCTCCGGCGCGGCGCCCCTCCCCCACGGCGTCGAGGCGCTCGGCGACCTCGTCGTACACGCGGGCCTCGCCCAGCAGCGGCAGGCCGGCCAGGAACTCGCGGGCGGTCACCTGCTCGCCGGTCGTGATCATCGCGCCGTTCTCGACCGCCTCGACGAGCGGCCCGAGGTCGACGCCGCGCAGGTGGGCGCGGACGGTCTCGGCGGTGGCCTGACGGAGCAGGTGGTCGAGGATCTCGTCCTCGCGGCCCTCCTCCCCCGACTCGAACTCGATCTTGCCGCCGAGCACGTCGACGGCGGTCTCGAGGTCGATGGGGCGGGCGACCGCCTCCTCCTCGCCGCGGCGGGTGGCGCGGTGCAGGGCGGCGGCGGCGATCGTCTCGGCGCCGGCGATGGCGAAGCGGGCGCTGACACCGCTGCGCTGATCGACGGAGCTCGACTCGCGCAGGGCCCGCGTGAAGCGGGCGAGGATCTCGATGAGCGCGTCGGGCACGGTCGCGACGAGGTCCGCCTCCTGCCGGATGACGGCGACCTCGTCGACGAGAGCCGTCGGGTAGTGGGTGCGGATCTCGGCACCGAAGCGGTCCTTCAGCGGCGTGATGATCCGGCCGCGGTTCGTGTAGTCCTCCGGGTTCGCGCTCGCGACGACGAGGACGTCGAGGGGGAGGCGGAGGACGTAGCCGCGGATCTGGATGTCGCGCTCCTCCATCACGTTGAGCATGGCGACCTGGATCCGCTCGGCCAGGTCCGGCAGCTCGTTGATCGCGACGATGCCGCGGTGGCTGCGCGGGATGAGGCCGAAGTGGATGGTCTCCGGGTCGCCCAGGCTGCGGCCCTCGGCCACCTTCATCGGGTCGACGTCGCCGATGAGGTCGGCGACGCTGGTGTCGGGGGTGGCCAGCTTCTCGACGTAGCGCTCCTCGCGGGGCTTCCACGCGACGGGCAGGTCCTCGCCCAGCTCCTCCACTCGGCGGCGGCTCTCCGTGGTGATCGGCTCGTAGGGGTGCTCGCCGAGCTCGGACCCCTCGATGACGGGCGTCCACTCGTCGAGCAGGCCGACGAGGGTGCGCAGGAGGCGGGTCTTGCCCTGGCCGCGCTCGCCCAGCAGGACGATGTCGTGGCCGGCGATGACGGCGCGCTCGACCTGCGGGATGACCGTCTCGGCGAAGCCGTGCAGGCCCGGCCAGGGGTCGCGGCCCTCGCGCAGGGCGTCGAGCAGGTTGTCGCGGATCTCGGTGCGGAGGCTCTTCTGCACGTGCCCGGAGGCACGGAGCTGGCCGAGGGTCTGGGTCGTCGGGCGCATCACCTCGGCAACGCTACGCCGCAGGTCCGACACGTGGTGGAGGTGCGGCGGATTCGCGGCGCGGGCTTGCGCGGGCGCCGCGCCGCGGACGGCTCAGCGCCCGAGGCGAGGGGCGGCGGCGAGCAGGCGGCGCGTGTACTCCTCCTGCGGTGCGGCGAGGAGCGACGCGGCCGGCCCCGCCTCGACGATCCGGCCCTCGCGCATCACCGCGATGCGATCGCTCATGTGGGCGATCACGCCGAGGTCGTGCGAGATGAGGAGGAGGGCGAGGCCGTGACGGCGCTGCAGGTCGTCGAGCAGGTCGAGGATCTGCGCCTGCACCGACACGTCGAGGGCCGAGACGGGCTCGTCGCAGATCAGCACGTCGGGGCGCGTCGCCAGCGCCCGGGCGATCGAGACGCGCTGGCGCTGACCGCCGGAGAGGGTCCGCGGCGAGCGCCGCTCCAGGGCGGGGTCGAGCCCCACGCTCTCGAGCAGCGCGGGCACGGAGGCTGCGCCGGCGTCGCGGAGGAGGCGGCCGACGCTCCAGCGCGGGTCGAACGAGGAGAGGCTGTCCTGGTAGACGGCGCCGATCCGCGGGCGGCGGGGACGGCGGGAGCGCTCGGTCGCTGCCGACCACGGCTCGCCGAACAGCTCGACGGCGCCCCCGTCCGGACGCCGCAGCGCCAGCACGAGCCGGGCCACCGTGCTCTTGCCCGATCCGGACTCGCCGACGAGCCCCACGGTCTCGCCGCGCCGCAGCCGGAGGTCGACGTCGTCGACCGCGACCCGCACTCCTCCGCCGGGCAGCGGGAAGCGGGCGGCGAGTCCGCGGGCCGCGACCACGACCTCGCCGGGGGTCTCGGGCGGGGTCGCCGGTGCGGTCGGGTCGGTGAGCCGGGAGCCGCGCGGGCGCCCGGCGGGGACAGCGGCCACGAGCGCGCGGGCCTCGGGGCTGCGGGGCGCGCGCAGCACCTCGGCCGCGGTCCCCTCCTCCACCACGCGGCCGTCGGCGAGCACGAGGATGCGGTCCGCGAGGCCCGCCACCACCGCGAGGTCGTGCGAGACCAGGACGAGCGCCCGGCCGCGCGCCTTCTGCTCGGCGAAGAGCTCGAGCACGCGGGCCTGGACGGTGACGTCGAGCGCGGTGGTCGGCTCGTCGGCGACGAGCAGCGGCGGATCGAGCGCCACGGCCGCCGCGAGGAGGGCGCGCTGGCGGAGCCCGCCGGAGAGGTCGCCGGAGCGCTCCCGCATCCGCTCGGCCGGCTCCGGCATGCCGACGCTCGCCAGGGCCTCGACCGTCCGCTGCGCGCGCTCGGCCGCGGGGAGGCGGCCGTGGAGGCGGAGCACGTCGCCGATCTCGCGGCCGATCGGGCGCAGCGGGTCGAGCGAGAGCAGCGCGTCCTGCGGGACGAAGCCGACGGATCCGCCGCGCAGCCGCCGCAGCTCCCGCTCGCCCGCTCCGACCACCTCGGTCCCGCCGACGCGGACGCTCCCGGTCACGGCGCCTCCGCTCAGCCCCAGCAGCGCTCGCGCGGTGACGCTCTTGCCCGACCCGGACTCGCCGACGATCGCGACGCACTCCCCCGGCTCCACGCGGAACGAGACCCCGTGCACCACCTCGACTCCGTCGAAGGCGACCCGGAGCCCCTCGACGACGACCGCGCTCACCGCGCACCCCGCAGACGCCCGCCGAGGACCGTCGTCGCGATCGTGGTCAGCACGATCGCCAGCCCCGGGAACACGGTCAGCCACCACGCGCTCGCGAGGTAGGTGCGGCCCGCCGAGAGCATCGCGCCCCACTCCGGCGCGGGCGGCTCGGCGCCCAGGCCCAGGTAGCTGAGGGCCGAGGCCCAGACGATCGCCTGGCCGACGCCGAGGGTCGCCAGCACGGCGAGCGGCCCGAAGGTGTTGGGGAGGACGTGCCGGACGAGGATGCGGACGGGTCCGTGCCCCAGCACGCGCGCCGCCTCGACGTAGCCGGAGTCGCGGATGCCGAGCAGCTGCGTGCGCAGGATGCGGGCGTACCCCGGCGCGGTCGAGAGGCCGACCGCGATGGTGGCGGGGACGACTCCGGGACCCGTGACCACGATCACGAGCAGCGCGAGCAGGAGCGCGGGGAAGGCGAAGAGCACCTCGAGCACGCGGCCGATCACGCCGTCGACGACGCGGCCGCCGAACGCCGCGACCACCCCGAGCACCGCGCCGAGGACGAGGCCGATCGCGGTGGCGCTGGCGCCGATCAGGAGGGATGCGCCCGCCCCCGCGATGAGGCGGCTGAGGACGTCGCGACCGGACTCGTCGGTGCCGAGCAGGTGCGCGGCACCCGGTGGGGTGAAGGCGTCGCGCGGGGCGACGGCGAGCGGATCGGAGGGGGCGAGCAGCCCGGGCGCGACGGCGGCGAGCAGGAGCAGCACCACGAAGACCGCGGCCAGCACCTCGCCGGCGCGGAGGCGGGAGGCACCCCGGCGGAGCGGGCGGGCGGCGCGCAGCTCGAGCTCGCTCACGCGACCGCCTCCCGCCGGGCCAGCCGCGGGTCGATCACGCGGGTCAGCAGATCGGTGGCGAGCGTCACGACGATGTACGCCAGCGCCGTGACCAGCACGACACCCGTCACCACCGGCACGTCACGGACCGTCACCGCCGCGAGCAGAGTCCGGCCGAGCCCCGGCCTCGCGAAGATCGTCTCGACCACCACGGCCCCGCCGATCAGGTAGCCGAACGCCCAGCCCGAGAGCGAGACGCCAGGCAGCACCGCGTGGCGCAGCGCGTGGCGGGCGCGGACGCCGAGCTCGCCCTCGCCGCGCGCCCGAGCGGCGAGCACGAACGGCGACTCCAGCGCGTCGAGGAGGGAGCGGCGCATCACCTGGCCGAGGAAGCCCGCCAGCGGGATCGCGAGGGTGAGCGTCGGCAGCACCAGCCCGGCGGGCGACCCGGTGCTGACCGGGGGCAGCCAGCGCAGCGCGGTCGCGAAGACGGCGATCAGCACGGTCGCCAGCCAGAAGTGCGGGAGCGCGGCCGCCGTGAGCTCGAGGCCGGACCCGATCGCGGCGGCGAGCCGTCCGCCCCGGGTCGACCAGAGGGCGGTCGCCAACGCGAGGATCCACGCGGCGGTCAGCGCGAGCACGGCGAGCAGGAGGGTGCCGGGCAGCTGCTCGCCGAGGATCTGCGCGACCGGGGTGCGCAGGGAGTAGGAGGTGCCGAGGTCGCCGCGCGCGAGCCTGCCGAGCTGCACCAGGTACTGCACGAGGAGCGGCTGGTCGAGGCCGTACTGCTCCCGCACCGCGGCGAGCGCCTCCGGCGACGCCTGCGAGCCCGGACCGCCGAGGATCGCCTGCGCCGGATCGCCGGGGACGAGGCGGATGAGGACGAAGACGGCGGTCGCGACGGCCCACAGCACCACGAGGGCGCCGCCGAGGCGGAGGAGCACGCGGCGGATCATGCGGGCGGGCGTCCTCTCTGGTCGGTGCGGTGGAGGGGGCGGGGCGTCGTCGAGGCCCGCTCCCTCCGGAGCACGGGGACTCGACGCGCGACAGACGGCGGCTACTCGACCAGCATGGAGGACGGACCCCTGCTGATCGAGCAGCCCGCGGAGCGGGCGCATCGAGATCCGCCCATCCCGATCGCGGGGTCTCGATGCGCCGCCGCGGCGACTACTCGACCGGCGTGCGTCCGCTCATCGATCGGTGCAGGCGGCTCTCCGGAGCCGGGTCAGACCCAGGCGTCGGCGAACCAGGGGGTCGACACGGTGTCGAGGGCGACGAGGCCCTGGACGGCCGACCGGTGCAGGTAGTGGTTCTGCTGGTCGTAGAGCGGCAGGATCCAGTAGCCCTCGAGGACGATCCGCTGGGCCTGCTCGTACAGGTCGGCGCGGGCGTCCTCGTCGGTCGTGGCGCTCGCCTGCTCGAGCAGCGAGTCGAGCGCGGGGTCGGCGATCTGCGCGTGGTTGGCGAAGTAGCCGCTCGGCGCGGGGGTGATGCCCGAGGAGGAGTAGAGGATCCGCAGCACGTCGGGTCCGACCTTCGTGTACGGGGCGCTCACCAGCTCGTACTCGTTCGACGCGAGCGCGGTGTACCAGCTCGACAGGTCGAGCAGGCTGATCCGCACGTCGAAGCCGAGGGTCTTCGCCGAGGCCTGGATCTGCTCGAACAGCGACTGCTCGGCCGGGATCGACTGGTTGGTGCTGACGGGGAATCGCAGGGTCAGCGGCGTGCCGTCCTTCTCGCGGATGCCGTCGCCGTCCGAGTCCACCCAGCCGGCCTTCTCGAGCAGGTCCTCGGCGGCGGCCGTCTCGGAGTCGGACCCGGCGTCCTCGAAGAGCGACGGGTCGGAGTACGCGGTCGCCTCGCGGCTGGACAGCGGGGAGTAGGAGCGCTCGGCGGTGCCGAAGAAGAGGGAGTCGATCGCGTCGTTCACGCCGACGCCGCGGACGAACGCCTCGCGGACGGACTCGTCGTCGAACGGCGCCTGCCCGGAGTTGAGCTCGAGGCGGTTGACCGAGCCGGGCCGGGGCGCGTCGAGCTCGACGAGGTCGGTGGCTCCGGTCGCGGCCTTCAGGGTGTCGGGCTGGGCGTTGTCGAGCACGTCGACCTCGCCCGACTGCAGCGCCGCGTAGCGGGTGGCGGAGTCGGGGATGAAGCGCCAGGTGATGCTCGCCAGGTGCGCGGGGCCCTCGTGGCCGTCCCCGGTCGGGCCGGTCGACGCGTCGTAGGCCTCGTTGCGGGTGAGGGTCACGTGGTCCTGCTTGACCCACTCCGAGACGGTGAAGGGGCCGGTGCCGACGGGCGCCTCGCAGTTCGCCTCCTCGCCGCGGGCGATGCCGGCGGGCGACTCGATCGCGGTCCACGGCTGCGCGAGCGACTCGAGCAGCGCACTGTCCGGCGCGGTCAGGGTGAAGCGGGCCACGGTCGGCGAGACCGCGGTGACGGAGGCGACCTTCGCCACGGCGAGGTAGCCGGTGGAGGACTTGGTCGCCGGGTCCTGCAGGTGCGCGATGTTCGCGGCGACCGCCTCCGCGTCGAGGGCGGTGCCGTCGGTGAAGGTCGCGCCCTCGCGCAGGGTGAAGTCGTAGCTGAGCGCGTCGTCCGAGACGGTCCACGACTCGGCCAGCCACGGCGTGATGGTGCCGTCGGCGTCGCGCGAGACGAGCGACTCGAGCACCTGTGTCGCGAGGAGCGCCTGCGGGTAGTTGCCGCCGACGTGCGGGTCGAGGCAGGTGGGCTCGGCGTCGCCGGACGCGTAGGTCAGGGTCCCGCCGTCGACGGGGGTGCTGGAGGCGTCGGGCGTCTCGGCGGTGCAGCCGCTGAGCAGGAGCGCGGCGGCCGCGACGGCGGCGGGGAGGGCGAGGAGGCGGGAGCGCAGCGGCATGACGTCTTTCGTGGAGGGGTCGGGGGTGCACGCGTTTCTTGGACGCGACCCAGGAAACGCTAGCAGGGCGCAGAGGCGGCGGACGGGGATCGCTCGGATCCGTGGAGGAGCGCCCGCATCCCGCGCTGGGGAGGGACGAATCGCGCTGGCGGAGATCCCCGACGCGCCTGACGCTGGGGATCGGCCTCCGCTCTCCTACTGTCGACGCATGACCTCCGCCGTGCTCGCCCTCCTGTTCGGCTCCGCCGTCGCCCTCGTGGGCCTCGTGCCCTGGGCCGCCCTGCAGTACCGGCGGCGCGGCGTCCTCGGGATCGGCAACGCGGTGCTGGCCTTCGCCGCCGTGGTCTACGCGCTCGCGCTCGTCACCTACACGCTCCTCCCCCTGCCCGACGAGGCGACGGTCGCCGCCGCCTGCCGCGCCGGATCGGGTCCGCAGCTGCGCCTGTTCGCCTTCGTCGGCGACATCGCGAAGGAGGGCGGGATCGACGGGCCCCGCGCGCTGTTGACGAACCCCGCGTCCACGCAGGTGCTCCTGAACGTGGTCTTCTTCGTACCCCTCGGGATGCTCGTCCGCCACCTCGCTCTGCGCGGGCGCCTCGTCGCCGGGATGATCGGCGGCACCGCCGCCGGCTTCGCCGTCTCGCTCCTCATCGAGGTCACGCAGCTCACGGGCGACTGGTTCCTCTACCCGTGCGCCTACCGGCTCTTCGACGTCGACGACCTGCTGGCCAACACGGCCGGCGCCCTGCTCGGCACCCTCCTCTCCCCCGTCCTCCTCCTCTTCACCCGCCGGACCGAGGGCGCGGTGCCGGAGCTGGCCCGCCCGGTCACGATCCGCCGCCGCGCGTTCGGCATGTTCTGCGACGTTCTCGCGCTGAGCCTCATCACGGGCGCGCTCGTCTCGATCACCGGGGTCGGCCTCGTGCTCGCGGGGGTGGACACGCGCTCGAGCCCCGGGGACGTGGTTCTCGGAGCCCTGCCGTTCGTCGCTCCGCTGCTCCAGCTGGTGATCGTGCTGCGGTCCGGGCGGACCCTCGGCGAGACGGTGGTGCGCCTGCGTCCCGAGCCGCGACCGCTCCTCTGGCAGCGGCTCGTGCGCTGGGCGGCGGGATCGGGCGGCTGGTCGACCCTGCTCGCCGTCGAGGGCGGGTTCTGGTCGCTGCTCGCCTTCGCCCTCGCGGCGGCCGCGATGATCGGCCTGGTCGCGACACGGGGCCGCCGAGGGACGGCGAACGCGCTGGCTCGCCTCGACGTCGTGGACGAGCGGGCGGCGGCGCCGTCCGCCGTCCGGAAGACGGACTGAGAGGAGCCTGTCGGACGCCTGGGCGAGCCTCCGATCAGACCGCCGCGCGGAGCCCCTCGACCAGGTCGTGCTGCGCCTCGCGGCCGGCCCGCGTGGGCACGAGCGGGTACACGTGGACCTGCCCGACGGCCTCGTGGAGCTCGAACGGGACCCCGGCGGCCGCCGCCCGCTCGGCCAGCACGTGGGCGTCCGGATTGAGGACGTCACGCGTGCCCGTGAAGACGGTGAGGGGGCCGAGGCCCGCCAGGTCGCCGAACAGCGGGCTGACCGCGGGATCGAGCAGGTCGAGGGCGCCGCGCCAGCTCTCGGCGAGGACGCGACCGCCCGGGGTGCCGAGCCAGGGATCGGTCGGCTGCACCTCGGGGATCCGCGGGTTGCTCCAGGAGAGGTCGAGCGCGGGCGAGACGAGGGTCGTGCGCGGCAGGACCACCCCCTCGTCGCGCAGGGCGAGGGCCGTCGAGAGGGCGATCTGGCCGCCCGCCGAGTCGCCGGCGAGGCAGGTCGCCCCGTGCCGCTCAAGACTCCGCAGCACCAGGGCGCGGACACCGTCGCGCGCCTCGAGCGCCGTGCCGAAGGGCACGAGCGGGTAGATCGGGAGGGTCACCGCGACGGAGGCCTCGTCGGCGATGCGGGCGGCGAGCCACCAGTGCTGGGGCGCGATCTCGTTCACCCAGCCGCCGCCGTGGACGTAGACGACGCCGCCGCGGATCACCCGCGGGCGGATCGTGTAGACCGGCCAGGAGCCGACCTGCTCCACGTCGACGCGCACGCCGGGCCGGAGGCGGGGCGGCGGACCGTAGGAGGCGGGACGGAGCGCGCGCTCCCGGATGCGGCGACGGGCTCCCTCCGCGCTGACGAAGGTGCGGTTCGCACGGGCGAGCCGGAGCGCGAGCGGGACGAGGGCATCGGGGACGACGAGCGGCATCGCCCGAGCATCGCGCACCCCGGTGCGCGGCGGCTGGGCGGTGACGGACTGCGCGGCTGCGGACTCTGCGGCGACGGACTCGGCCGCCACCGACGCGGCAGCCACGGACCCCGCCGCTGATCCGCGGAGGTCGGAATATCCGGCGCGGGCTCCGCGGACGGAGCGTCGGAACCCGCGGACGCAGCGTCGGAGACCGCGGTCGACGCCCGGGCACCCCGCGGACAGCACGACGGCCCGGCCCGTGGAGGGAGCCGGGCCGGGGCCGCCGGTCAGCGTGGTGCCTGCACGCCCGCGGAGCGCGGGTCGGCAGCCACCTCGCTGTCGCCGTGCGCTGCGGGTCAGCGTCGCGCGGCGGAGCGGCCGGCGAAGCGGGTGTAGACGAGCAGGACGATGATCGCTCCGATGATCGAGCCGATGATGCCGGCGGGCTGGAAGAAGCCGTCCATCGGGTCGTGCTGGAAGATCAGGAACCCGAGGAAGCCGCCGACGAACGAGCCGACGATGCCGAGCACGATGGTCATGCCGATGCTGATGCTCTGCTTCCCGGGGACGATGAGCCGGGCCAGCGCTCCTGCGATGAGTCCGACGACGATGAGGCTGATGATGAGACCGAGCATGGCGGTCGTCCTTCCGTTGTGCGGGCGGGGGCCCGCTGATCGGTTCCGCGGTTGCGGGACCGGTGGCTACGCAACCACCCCGGAGGAGGCGGCGGTACACCCCTGGGGGTGTGCTCGCACCGACGAGCCGTGCGGTAGCGTCCGACCATGACCCGCCGTGCGCCCCTCACCGTCGCGCTCGTCGACGACTACGACGTCGTCCTCACGGGCCTCGCGCACATGTTCGACCACTACCGCGACCGGGTGGTCGTCGCCGAGATCGACGCGAACGCCTCCCTCTCCGACCGGATCGACGTCGTCCTCTACGACTCGTTCGCCCAGCCGGAGTCGGACCACCACGAGATCGCGGAGCTGGTGCGCAACGAGCGGGCCGAGCACGTGGTCGTCTACACCTGGAACTTCGCGCCGACGCTCATCGCGGACGCCCTCGAGCAGGGCGTCCACGGCTACCTCTCCAAGACCCTGCCGGCGCGGGAGCTGGTGGCCGCGCTCGAGCGGGTGGCGGCGGGCGAGGTCGTCGTCAGCGATCCTCCGCGGCGGGCGGGCAGCGCACCGGGCCTCGACTGGCCGGGCCGCCACGAGGGCATCACCGACCGGGAGTCGGAGATCCTCGCGCTCATCACGCAGGGCAAGAGCAACGCCGACGTCGCCGCGCTCACCTACCTCAGCCCCAACACGGTGAAGTCCTACATCCGCAGCGTCTACGGCAAGATCGGCGCGACCAGCCGCACGCAGGCCGTCCTCTGGGGCGTCGACCACGGCTTCACCCCCGACCACCACCGCATCGACCACTGGCTCGGCGGCCCCTGACCCGCGCCCGCGGGACGCCGCTCCGGTACGCGACCCGCCGACGAACGCGCGCCCGGGAGGCGTCTCGCGGGAGGGGGCGGGGGCGCACGCACCGCTACGGTGTGGCCATGCCCCTCGACCGCGCGCCGACCATCCGCGACGTCGCGGTGCGGGCCGGAGTGTCGTACCAGACGGTCTCGCGCGTGCTCAACGACAGCCCCCAGCTGCGGCCGCGCACCCGGGAGCGCGTGCTCGCCGCGATCGAGGACCTCGGCTTCCGCCCCAGCGCCGCCGCCCGCGCCCTGGCGACGAGCCGCTCCGGCCTGATCGGGATCCTCGCCGCCGAGAGCCACAGCTTCTACGGCACCGCCACCGCGATGGCCGCGATCGAGCAGGCGGCGCGCGACGCGGGCTACCGGGTCCCGGTCGTGAACGCGGCGCCGGACGCGGAGTCGCTGGCCGACGGCCTCGCCCACCTGCAGCGGGAGTCGGTGGAGGCGATCGTGGTCCTCGCCCCGCAGGAGCGCGCGCTGGAGGCGATCGAGAGCCTCGCGATCGGCGTCCCCTCGGTGACGCTCGGCGCGACGGACCGCGGCGCCGACTCCCTGCTCCTCGTCGACCAGGCGGCCGGAGCGCGACTGGCGACCGAGCACCTCGTCGGCCTCGGCCACACCCGCATCGCGCACCTCGCCGGTCCGCAGCACTGGGTGGAGGCGCAGGCGCGGCTCGAGGGCTTCGGCGCCGGGATGAGCGCGGCCGGCCTCGACCCCGTCGCCGTCGTGGAGGGCGACTGGAGCGCCGAGTCCGGCTACCGCGCCGGCCTCCGCCTCCTCGGAGCCGCGCTTCTGCCGACCGCGGTGTTCGCCGGCAACGACCAGATGGCCCTCGGACTCCTGCACGCCTGCACCGAGCGGAGACTGCGCGTGCCCGAGGACCTCAGCGTCGTCGGCTTCGACGACGTGCCCGAGGCGGCGCACTACCAGCCGCCGCTGACCACCATCCGCCAGGACTTCGCGGAGGTCGGCCGCCGCACGATCGGGGTCGTGCTCGCGGAGCTGCGAGGCGAGGAGCCCGCCGTCGACCGCCCGGTGCCGCCGGTGCTGGTGGAGCGGGCGTCGACGGCTCAGGCCTGAGCAGCACCGGCCCCCGCTTCACCCCGCGTGCGGCAGCAGCACCTCCACGCGCCCCTCGCGCACCCGCGTCTCGAACCGCGGCTGCGGCGAGGTGGCCGGCCCCCGCAGCACCTCGCCGGTCTCGAGCGAGAAGGCGCTGCCGTGCCACGGGCAGGCGACGTACGCCTCCCCCGAGCCGTCCGCCGAGACCTCGCCCTCGTCGAGCGGGCCCGAGAGGTGGCTGCAGACGTTCGAGAGCACGTCGATCCGCTCGCCCCGCCGGAAGGCGAGCAGGGGGAGGCCCGCGACCTCCCTCCTCACCGGCGTGCGCTCCGGCAGGTCCGCCAGGGCGCCGAGCTCCTGCCAGCCCGAGGGGAAGCGGTGCGGCACGTCCTCCGCGTGGTTCGCCCCCGCCGCCTGCCGGTAGCTGAGGTGGCCGCCCAGGTAGCCGCCGCCCGAGACGACGGCGAGCCCGAGCATCCCGAGCACCTTCCCGCTCGTGGTGCGCCCGCGGCGGCGCTGCACCCACGACGCGGCGTAGAGGCCCGTCGCGACCACATTGGCCGCCGAGTGCACCAGCCCGACGCGGGTCTGCTGCTCGTGCAGCTCCGACCAGTCGGTGAAGCCGGAGGCGGCGGTCGGCAGGACGCTGATCACGCCGACGCCGACGAGGGTCCGCGCCGCGCGCTGGTTCCCCGGCAGCAGGTCGAGCACCGCCGCCGACACCCAGGCGCCGGTGGGCACGAGGACGAGCAGCGGATGGACGGGGTGGCCGACCGGGACGCCGTGCAGCACGTCCCGCACCGGCTGCGGCCGGACCACCGCGTTCACGGCCCGCTTCACCCGGCCGACGAGCGGATCGAGGGCGGCGGCGTTCTCGAGGCGGGTGACGAGTCTGACGAGTCTGATCTCACGCATGCCTCATGCGACCAAGCGGGCGGCCCCGGCGGAAGGGGCTTGCGGCGGAGGAGGAGCAGTCGGACCCCGTCGGGCGGCCCCTCGCTTGCCGATCCCGAGCCGTTTCGCCTACGCTGACCCGGGGCTTTGTGAACGGTCACATCGCCCGAGCGAGGAGCATGATGGACCAGCGCAGGCCCACCCCCGCCGACGTGATCACGAGCGGCGCCACCGCCCTCGGCATCGAGCTCGGCTCCACCCGGATCAAGGCGTGCCTGGTCGACGCGGCCGACCCGTCCGTGGTCCTCGCCGTCGGCAGCCACGAGTGGGAGAACCAGTTCGTCGACCGCCGCTGGACCTACTCCCTCGACGCCGTCCACGCGGGGCTCCAGGCCGCCTACGCGGACCTCGTCGCCGACGCCTCCTCGCGCCACGGCGTGCAGCTCTCCTCCGTCGGGGCGCTCGGCGTCTCGGCGATGATGCACGGCTACCTCCCCTTCGATGCGGACGGCGGGCTGCTCGTCCCCTTCCGCACCTGGCGCAACACCAGCACCGGGCCCGCGTCGGCCGAGCTCACCGAGCTGTTCGGCGCCAACATCCCGCTGCGCTGGTCGCTCGCGCACCTGCACCAGGCGGTCCTCGACTCCGAGCCGCACGTCGAGCGGATCGACTTCCTCACCACCCTCGCCGGCTACGTGCACTGGCGCCTCACCGGCGAGAAGGTCCTCGGAGTCGGCGACGCCTCCGGCATGGTCCCGACCGACCCGGCGACCCGCGACTACGACCAGCGCGTCGTCGACCTCTACGACGCGCGCGCGGCCGGCGCCGTGAAGCCGCTGCGCGAGCTGCTGCCCGCCGTGCTCCCCGCGGGCGCCGACGCCGGCTCGCTCACCGCCGAGGGCGCGCTCCTGCTCGACCCCACCGGATCCCTCCGGCCCGGCGCCCCCGACGCGGACGACGTCGCCGGCTTCTCCGCCTACCTCGAGCGCTACCGCGCCGGCGAGGAAGCGCTGGGCGACCCCTGCGGTGCGGAACATGCCTCCGTGCGCGAACATCTCGTCGATCCGGACGCCCTCGCCCGCGAGGACGCG
>NZ_PSWN01000039.1:0-15725 GCF_002932815.1 Rathayibacter sp. AY1B4
CACCCCCGCGGATCGTCAGCCCTTGGTGGCGCCGGCGAGGAGGCCGCGGACGAAGAACCTCTGGAGGGAGAAGAACACGATGAGCGGCACGATGATCGAGATGAACGCGCCGGCCGTGAGCAGCTCCCACGACTGGCCGTAGGAGCCGGTGAGGTCCTGCAGCGCCTTCGTGATCGGCAAGCCCTGTCCGGAGGTGAAGACCGTCGCGACCAGCAGGTCGTTCCAGACCCAGAGGAACTGGAAGATGCCGAAGGAGGCGATGGCGGGGACCGAGAGCGGGAGCACGATGCGGAAGAAGATCTGGCCGTGTCCGGCGCCGTCCACTCGTGCCGCTTCGATGACCTCGCCGGGGATCTCGGAGATGAAGTTGTGGAGCATGAAGATCGCGAGCGGGAGCGCGAAGATCGTGTGCGCGATCCACACCTTCGCGTAGGAGCCGTCCAACCCGTTCACCCCGAGGCCGGGGAGGATGTAGAGCCCTCCGATGCGCAGGCCGTCCGAGAACAGCTGCAGCAGCGGCACGAGCGCCATCTGGATGGGGACGATCTGGAGCGAGAACACGAGGACGAAGAGGGTGTTGCGGCCCTTGAAGTCGATCCAGGCGAACGCGTAGGCGGCGAGGCTGGCGATCGTGATCGGGATCAGCGCCGCCGGCAGCGTGATGACGAGAGAGTTCACGAACGCCTTGCCCAGGGTCAGGCTGTCGCCCGAGTTGAGCGCGTTCGCGTAGTTGTCGAGGGTGAAGCCGGGGTTGGCGAAGATCGTCCACCAGCCGGTCGTCTTGATGTCGTTCGCGGGGCGGAACGACGAGATGAACAGGCCGAGGGTGGGGACGGTCCAGATGACGGCGATGATCAGCGCGGCGAGGGTGGCGCCGCGCGACGTCGTCGCCTTCTTGACCTTGCCGCTGGCCGCCTCAATCCTGGACTCGCCGCGGGCGAGCGCGCGCTCGGTGCTGCGGTCGACCGGAACCTGGATCGGAGTGGGCGTGACGCTCATCGGATCTCCCTCTGCTTGGCGAGCTGGCGGGCGTTGTAGACGACGATCGGGAGCACGAGCAGGAACAGGATGACCGCGAGGGCCGCGCTGTAGCCGCTGCGGGCGCCGAGCTGGAACTGGCGGACCATCTCGAACGCGAGGACCGTGGTGTCGGAGCGGCCGCCGGTCATCGCCGAGACGATGTCGAAGACCTTCAGCGACGCGATCGAGATCGTCGTGAGGACGACCACGATCGAGGAGCGGATGCCGGGGACGGTGACGTTCCAGAAGGACTGCCACGCGCTGGTGCCGTCGAGCGAGGCCGCTTCGAGCTGCTCGGAGGGGACGCCCTTGATGGCGGCGGAGAGCACCGTCATGGCGAATCCGGCCTGGGTCCAGATGAGGACGACGACGAGGAACAGGGTGTTCCACGGCTCGAGTCCCAGCCAGTCGACCGGCGGGGCGCCGAAGGCGGTGAGGATGCCGTTCAGGAGGCCGATCTGCTCGCCCTGGCGCACGTCGTAGAAGAACTTGAAGATGATCGACGCGCCGACGAACGAGATCGCCATCGGCATGAAGACCAGCAGCTTGAAGAACTTCTCGCCGCGGCTCTTGTCGATGAAGACCGCGTAGGCGAGACCGATGGCGGTCGCCGTGATGGGGGCCAGGAGCACCCAGACCACCGTGTTGAGGAAGGCGGTGATGCCGTCGGGGCTGGTGAAGACCCAGACGAAGTTGTCGATGCCGGCGAATCCGGAGCCGTCGTTCTTCATGAACGCGTTGATGGCCGTCGTGATCGTCGGGTAGATCAGGCCGATGAGGATGAAGAAGGCGGCCGGTGCCATGAACGCGATGAGCTGGAGTCCGTAGCCCGCGCCTTTGCGGGACCGGAAGTCGAGCAGGAACAGCGCGCCGCCGATGACGGCGGCCACCACCGCGACCCAGAGGACGGAGTTGTAGAGGCCGAAGACCAGCAGGAGGACGACCGGCAGGACGACCGTGACCGCGAGCCGGAGGACCGTGTAGCCGGTGCCGCGGCGGGGCGCGATCTCGACGAAGAAGAGGATGAGCGCCACCACGGCCGCGAAGGCCAGGAGGATGAGCGGGATCTGCGCGAGCGGCGGGATTCCCGCCAGCCACTGGAAGAACCCCGAGATGGTGATGGGGGACATGGACGCCCTTTCGAGTGCGACTCTGGACTCAGGAGGGGCCCGGCCCCGGGATCCGTGGATCCGGGGGCCGGGCCGTCACAGCTGAGCCGCCACTCGGGAGCGGCGGCTCTGCTCCGCTGCTAGGAGGTGTAGCCGGCCTGGATCTCCTCGAGCGCCTGGTCGGTGCTCGTGCCGTCGATCCAGTCGACCATGCCCTTGAAGAAGCTGTCCGAGCCCACTGCCTTCGGCATGAGGTCGGACGCGTCGAAGCGGAACGTGGTGTCCGGGTTCTGGAGGATCGCGATGGAGTCCTTCAGGACGTCGCTGCCCGCGTTGGCCGGGTCGAGACCGGTGTTCGCGGAGATGACGCCGCCGAGGGAGACGCGGCTGTTGGCCCAGTCGGCGCTGGCCAGGTACTCCTGGACCTTCGCGGTGTCCTCGTCGTTCGAGAACGCGGCGACCATCTCGCCACCACCGGTGACGGCCTGGGCGTCGTCGGCCTTGACCGGCGGGGTGAGGAAGGCCCACACGTCGCCGTCCTCGGCCACGTTGGCGCCGGCCGAGGTCAGGAAGCCCTCGAAGAACGAGGCCTGGTGGGTCAGCGCGCAGGTGCCGTTCGCCATGTTCTGGGCGACGTCGCCGAAGGCGGTGGAGTTGATCGACTTCACGTCGCCGTAGCCAGCGTTGACGAGGGTCGGGTCGAGGAGGATCGATCCGACGGACTCGAACGCGGACTTGATGGCCGGATCGGTGAAGGGGGTGTCGCCCGCGACCCAGGAGTCGTAGACGTCGGGGCCGGCCTCGCGGAGGACGGCGTCCTCGATCCAGTCGGTTCCGGGCCAGCCGGAGGCCTCACCGGAGTTGAAGCCCGCGCACCAGGACGGTCCGCCGGTCTTCTCGGCGATCGTCTTGCCGAGCGCCTCCATCTCGTCCCACGTCGTGGGAACGGAGACGCCCCACTCCTTGAACTTGGCCGGCGAGTACCAGATGTAGCCCTTGACGGACGCCATCAGCGGCGCGCCGTACTGGGTGCCGTCGACCTGGCCGTACTTCTGCCAGTCCTCGGACCAGTTCTGCTTGACGTTGGCGAGGGCGCCCTCGGGGAGCTCCTGCACCTTGCCGGAGGCGACGGTGTCGGCGAGCAGACCCGGCTGCGGGAAGATCGCGAGGTCGGGGGTGTCGCCACCCTGGACCTTGATGCCGATCTGCTTCTCGAACTCCTTGTCGCCCGTGTACTTGATCTCGATGCCGCTCTCCTTCTCCCAGTCCGCCCAGGACTGCTCGAGAAGGGTGGCCTCGTCGCCGTTGATGGTGCCGTAGACGTTGACGACGCCGTCGGCGGTGCCGACCGTGCCGGCCGAGCTGCCGCCGCCGGCGTTCGGGTCGTTGGGGTCACTGCTGCTGGAGCAGCCCGCGAGTGCGATGCCGGCCGCTGCCAGAACGGCGACCGGGACGGTGATACGGCGGTGCAGGGATGACCGCATTCTTCCTCCTCATTGAGTGGTGGAACCAGCCGAGCAGGCCGCTCCTCGCCGATCGGGATCGGGAGGCTGTGGCGGCTCGAAGCGTGTGCCGCGACGACTCGGATGCTGGTGATGGCGATGCCAGGAGGAACTCCGAGCGGATCACCGGATTCGTGTGGGTGGGCTCCCACGGAGGGAAACCTTTCCACAAGAACGATGAAAGCACAACGCCGGTGATAGAGCGCTCTCTGAGATAACGATTCGGCGTCAGAACAGCGATCGCGGGGCCGGGGCCGAGCGGAGATCGATCTCGGCGCGACGCCCGGCCGCCGGGCGGGGTATAACTTCCTGGAACCGTTTCCAGCATCGAGGCCGGACGGTCGGGAGGAACGCCGTGCCAGGCATCGAAGAGGTGGCCGAGCTCGCAGGAGTGTCGAAGGCGACGGTCTCGCGCGCGCTCAGCGGCCGGGGCTACGTCTCCGCGGGGACGAAGCAGCGCGTCGAGCGCGCCGCGACGAGCCTGGGCTACGTCGTCTCCGCCAACGCCTCCAGCCTCGTCACCGGCCGCAGCAACAACATCGCCGTGATCATCCCGATCATCAACCAGTGGTTCTTCGCCGGGATCATCGAGGGCATCGAGCGCGCCCTGCTCGCCGCCGGCTACGACCTGCTCCTCTACAACATCGACAAGCACCTCGACGCCCGCCGGAGCGTGTTCGAGTACTACCTCGTCCGCAAGCGCGTCGACGCGATCGTCGCGGTCACCCTCGAGATCTCGCCGCACGAGACGGAGGCGCTCCTCGCCCTGGGCAAGCCCATCGTCGGCATCGGCGGCGAGCTCCCCGGCATCCCCACCTTCAGCATCGACGACATCGCCGCCTCCCGCCTCGCCACGGAGCACCTGCTCTCCCTCGGCCACGAGCGGGTCGTCCACATCGGCGGGCTCGCGGAGGAGGAGATGGACTTCCACGTCCACACGCAGCGCCGCGACGGCTTCCGCCAGGCGCTCGCCGCCGCCGGCCTCGAGCCGGGCGCGCAGGACATCGTGCCCACCACCTTCGACATCCCCGGCGGGCACAGCGCCGGACGGCAGGTCCTCGGCGACCCGCGGACCCGGCCGACGGCGATCTTCGCCGCCTCCGACGAGATCGCGATCGGGATCATCCTCGCGGCGCGCGAGCTCGGCCTCTCGGTGCCCGAGGACGTCTCCGTCATCGGGATCGACGACCACCCCCTCGCCGAGCTCTTCGGTCTCAGCTCGATCCGCCAGGACCCGCGCCAGCAGGGCGAGCTCGCGGTCGCGCTGGTGCTGGACGCGCTGGCCGCCCTCGGTCGCGGCGAGCCCCCTCCCCCGGCCCGCCACACGCTGATCCCCGCCTCGCTGGTGATCCGCACCAGCACCTCGGCGCCGCGGGGGGCGAGAATCGGAGCATGAGCGACTCCGACACC
Source organism: Rathayibacter sp. AY1B4 (assembly GCF_002932815.1). Taxonomy (NCBI): domain Bacteria; kingdom Bacillati; phylum Actinomycetota; class Actinomycetes; order Micrococcales; family Microbacteriaceae; genus Rathayibacter; species Rathayibacter sp. AY1B4. The sequence continues at coordinate 5,042 of NZ_PSWN01000039.1, forward strand.
CCCACTGTCCGCGACGTCCCCGAGCGGTCCCGCTTCGTGATCGAGGTCGGCGGCACTCCGGCCGGCTTCGCCGCGTACACCCGCCAGGGCGACGAGGTGACGCTCACCCACACCGTCGTCGACGACGCGTGGGAGGGCCACGGCCTCGGGAGCATCCTCGCGCGGGCCGCGGTCACCGCGATCACGGAGGCGGGCGGCACGGTCGTCCCGCGCTGCCCCTTCGTCGCGGCCTGGCTGCGCAAGCACCCGGACGTCGACGCCCGGGTCCGCTGGCCCGAGGACTGACTCACTCCGGGGGCGTCCTGCTCCCGATCTCCTGGAGCGCCCAGGTGTTGCCGTCCGGATCGGCGAAGTACGCGTACTGCACGCCGCCCAGGTCCTGGACCTCGCTGATCTCGAGCGAGCGGCCGACGAGCTCCGCGCGAGCGGCGGCGATGTCGTCGACGACGAGGTGGAGGGAGCGGACGACGCCCTCCTCCGGACCGGGGCCCATCCCGCTGCCGACCACGATCGAGCAGGCCGAGCCGGGCGGGGTGAGCTGGACCACGCGCATCGCGGCGGAGGGCCGCACGTCGTGGTCGAGGTGGAAGCCCATCACCTCCGTGTAGAAGGCGACCGCGCGGTCCACGTCGCCGACGGGGAGGGGGACGAGCTCGAGTCGCATCTGCACGCGACCAGTGTGCCGCGCGGGAGGGGTCAGTCGCGCGGACCGACGACGAGGCGCTCGTGCATGATCTCGACGGCGCGCTCGAGGACGCGGCGGTCCTCCGGAGTCAGATCGGCGAAGATCGGCGTCAGCGCGTCGCCGAGGTCGGTCCGCCAGGCGTTCAGCGCGTCTGCGCCGGCGGGAGCCAGGCGGATCTGCCAGGCGCGCGCGTCGAGGGGATCGGCGATCCGGTCGAGCCAGCCGGTCTCGACGAGGTTCTTCACGATCTTGGTCATCGTGGGCTGCGAGACGCGGCTCTGGGAGGCGAGCTCCCCCAGGCGCATCGGGCCCATCGAGAGGAGCACCGAGAGCGTGCGCCAGACGGCCTGCGACTCCTGGTTGCCGGTCGCTTGGGCGGCGAGGCGGGTGATCCGGTGCGTCACCGAGACGAAGTCGCTCAGGAGCTCGCTGAGCGAGACCTCGCTGGGCGGGACGTCGCGGGCGGGGAGCCCGGCGAGCAGATCGTGAGCAGTCACGCTCCGATCCTAGGGGCGCGCGCCTCGAACGGCCGGGAACGACGAAGGGCGACGCCTCCGAGGAGACGACGCCCTGCGTCTGCAGGCGTGCCTGCGTCACCCTGACGAGCGACCGGCCGGAGCCGGCACCCGGGACGGGTGAGGGGGATTACTTGACGGTGACGGTCGCGCCGGCGCCCTCGAGCTGAGCCTTGGCCTTCTCGGCGGTCTCCTTGTTGACGGCCTCGAGGACCGCCTTGGGGGCACCGTCGACGAGCGCCTTCGCCTCGCCGAGGCCGAGGCTGGTGAGGGCGCGCACCTCCTTGATGACCTGGATCTTCTTCTCGCCGGCGGCCTCGAGCACGACGTCGAACTCGGTCTGCTCCTCGACCTCTTCGGCGGGGGCGGCCGGGCCGGCCGCACCGGCGGCGGCGACGGGCGCCGCAGCGGTGACCTCGAAGACCTCTTCGAACTTCTTGACGAACTCCGAGAGCTCGATGAGCGTGAGCTCCTTGAAGGCCTCGATGAGCTCGTCCTGCGTGAGCTTTGCCATGATTTTTCTCCTTGTTTTTCTTTGTCTACGAACCGCGCGCGCACTGCTTCCCGGAAGGGGAAGACGTCAGCTCGCGGACTCCTGCTTCTCGCGCAGCGCCTCGACCGTGCGAACGGCCTTCGAGAGCGGAGCGTTGAACAGATATGCGGCGCCGAACAGCGAGGCCTTGAAGGCGCCGGCGAGCTTGCCGAGCAGAACTTCGCGGGACTCGAGGTCGGCGAGCTTGCCCACCTCTTCTGCGGTCAGCGGGTTACCGTCGAAGTAACCGCCCTTGACCACGAGGAGAGGGTTTGCCTTGGCGAAGGCACGCAGCGACTTCGCGACGGCGACAGGGTCGCCGTGCACGAACGCGATGGCCGAGGGGCCAGCGAGCTCGTCGTCGAAGGACGAGATACCGGCGTTGTTCGCCGCGATCTTGGTCAGCGTGTTCTTCACCACGGCGTAGGTTGCGTGCTCACTGATGTCCTTGCGCAGCGTCTTGAGCTGAGCAACAGTGAGACCGCGGTACTCGGTCAGCAGAACGGCCGTCGAGCTCTGGAACTTCTCCGTGAGTTCGGCAACCGAGGCTTCCTTGTTCGCCATGGCTACTCCTGTGAATTCTCGTGCCGGTAGCCCGAAGGCAGGCAAAGAAAAAAGCTCCGGCACAGGGGCGCGGAGCTTCGGGATCGCGGTGAGGCGGAACTGAACTCGTGCACCTGCGCGGGCAATTCGCTTCGCGAATCCTTCGTCCGGTGGCGATCCGCGGGGCCGGGGCCCTGCTCGTGCGCACACCGGAAACCGGCGGTCTTTGGCTTCGGGAAGCGTACGTCATCGCGGCGCGCGGGCGCAAGTCGAGGAGGAGGGCCCGCGCGCGGGATGCTGGAGGCATGACCGGCCCGACCCCCGACTCCGCCCGCGACGTCGACTCCGCGATCGCCTCGGTGGAGGGCGAGCTCAGCACCCTCTTCAACCGCGTGCGGGCGGCGATGCGCTCCTACGCCGAGCGGCTCCACCCGGAGCTGACGCCGCTGGGCTACAAGACGATCTCGGCGCTCGAGCGCCGCGGACCCGTGCACTCGGGCGTGCTGGCCGAGCTCCTCGAGATGGACAAGTCGGCGCTCAGCCGCCAGATCACGGCGCTCGACCGCCTCGGCTTCCTCGAGCGCACCCCCGACCCGCAGGACGGCCGCGCCACGATCCTCTCGGTGACTCCGGCGACCGCCGCGCGGCTGCGCGAGATTCGCAGCTCGAACCAGGCGCTGATGCACGAGGAGCTGCGCAGCTGGGCGCTCGCCGACGTCGAGCTCTTCGCCTCTCTCCTGCACAGGATCAACGACCTTGACATCTGACGCTTAGCACCCCGTCCGTTCGGGGACAATCGCCGGACGCCGCCCGCTCGACTGCGTAGTTTCGGAGGCGATGGACCAGCACTCCTCCTCTCTCCTCCCCCACGACGTCGACGGCGCGCTCGGCTTCGCGCGCGGTCTGAGCGCCGACGCGCCCCGGCCCGGCACCGGTCGCACCGCCGAGCTGCACGGTCTCCTCGAGCGCCTGGCTCGGCACGACCTCGGCGTCGCGCGCGCGGTGGAGCCGCACCTCGACGCTCTCGCGATCCTCGGCGAGGCGGAGCTCGACCCGTCCGGACTCGGAGTCGCCGCCGACGCCGCCTGGGGGGTCTTCGCGGCCGAGGGCGGCGGGGATCCTCTGGTCGCCCGCGAGAGCGACGGCGACTGGCTGCTCGACGGAGTGAAGCCCTGGTGCTCGCTGGCCGACCGCCTCGACGCCGCCCTCGTCACCGCCCACGTCGGCGACGCCTCCGGCGAGCGCCGCCTCTTCGCCGTGGCGCTGCGGGACGGGACGGCGACGCCGGAGCAGGACGCCTGGCACGCGCGCGGCCTGACGGAGGTGCCCAGCGGACCGGTCCGCTTCTCCGGCACCCGCGCCGTCCCCGTGGGGGACGCCGGCTGGTACCTCTCGCGGCCCGGCTTCGCCTGGGGCGGCATCGGCGTCGCCGCCTGCTGGCACGGCGGAGCCCTCGGAGTCGCGGCTGCCGTCGCGGCAGCGGCAGCCCGACGCGAGGACCCGCACCTCCTGGCCCACCTCGGAGCGATCGACACGGCGCTCTCCGCGTCGCGCCGGGCGCTGGACGAGGCCGCCGCGGCTGTCGACGCGGGCGAGGCCGACGGCCCCCGCGGCTCACTGCTCGCCAAGCGCGTGCGGGCGAGCGTCGCCGGAGCGGTCGAGGAGATCCTGCTCCGCGCCGGCCGCGCGCTCGGCCCGGCTCCGCTCGCCCTCGACGCCGAGCACGCCAAGCGCGTCGCCGACCTCGCGCTCTACGTCCGCCAGCACCACGCCGAGCGCGACGACGCCGCTCTCGGCCGCGCCGTGCTCGCCTCGGGCGAGGCGGCCTCCTGGTGAGCCGGCCCTTCGACGGGCGCCTCGAGGGCACTCCTCTCGAGCGCTGGACCGCGGACGGCCGCCGCGACCGCCTCCCGGAGCTGACCCTGCCCGACGGGATCCGGCGCGTCCTGGTGGTCGTGGCGCACGCCGACGACGAGACCCTCGGCTGCGGCGGCACCATCGCGCTCGCGCGTCGGCGCGGGATCGCGGTCGACGTCGTCGTCGTGACCGACGGAGCCGCGGCCCACGGGGAGCGGGACGCGGACCTCGCTGCCGAGCGCCGGCGGGAGGCCTCGGACGCACTGGCGGAGCTCGGCCCCGGCATCGGGCTCGCCTTCCTCGACGTGCCGGACTCGGCGACCCCGGAGCACCACGAGCGCATCTCACGCGAGGTGCGCGAGCGGGCGGCCGGCGCCCCCGGGACCGTCCTGCTCCTCTCCACCTGGACCGGGGACGGGCACCGGGACCACCGCGTGGTCGGCGAGATCTGCGCGGAGGTCGCGCGCGAGCTCGGGCAGCCGCTGCTCGCCGCGCCGATCTGGCTGTGGCACTGGGCGGTCCCGGAGGACCCCGAGGTGCCGTGGGGCGACCTCGTGCGCCTGCCGCTCGACGACGAGCTGCTCGAGCGCACCCGCCGTGCCCGCTCCCGCTATCCCAGCCAGACCCGCCCCGGGCCCGACGGGACCGGTCCGGTGCTCCATCCGCTCTTCCTGCGCACCTTCACCGGGGACGACCGGCTGGTGAGGATCGCATGAGCTACTTCGACGAGCTGTACGCCCGCCACGAGGACCCGTGGGGGTACACGAGCCGCTGGTACGAGCAGCGCAAGCGCGCCCTGACCCTCGCGAGCCTGCCGGAGCAGCGCTACGGCTCCGTGCTGGAGATCGGCGCCTCGATCGGCGTGCTGGCCGAGGCGCTGGCCGACCGGGCCGACCGCCTGCTGGCGATCGACGTGTCGAGCGCCGCCGTCGAGCGCGCCGCCCGCCGCCTCGCTCCGCTCGAGCACGTGCGGGTCGAGCGCCACGACATCACCCGCGGCGTGCCGGAGGGTCCGTTCGACCTGGTCGTGCTCTCGGAGGTCGGCTACTACCTCGGCGACGCCCTCCCCGGCGTGCTGCGCACCATCCGCGACGCCCTCGCCCCCGCGGGGGAGCTCGTCACCGTGCACTGGCGGCATCCGATCGAGGAGCTCGCTCTGGACGGCGACGCCGTGCAGTCCGCCGTGGCCGAGCTGGGCCTGCACCGCCTCGCCCGCCACGAGGAGGAGGACGTCCTGCTCGAGGTCCACGCCCGCGACTCCCGCTCGGTCGCCCGCCGGACGGGGCTGGTGTGAGCCGGCTCGCGCAGGTGCTGGTCGTCGTGCCCGCGCGCGACGAGGAGGAGCGGATCGGCGGCCTGATCGCCTCCGTCCAGGCCAGTGCGACCCACCTCGCCCACCGGGCGCCCGGCATCGGGATGCGCCTCGTGGTCGCCGCGGACGGCTGCTCCGACGCGACCGTCGAGCGGGCCCGTGCCGTCGGCGCCGAGGTGCTGGAGCTCGCCTGCTGCGGAGTAGGCGCCGCCCGCTCGGCGGGTATCGCGCACGCCCTCTCCTCCGTCACCGCTCCGCTCGAGCAGGTGTGGATCGCCAACACCGACGCCGACACCGTGGTCCCCCGCGACTGGCTGGCCGCCCACGTCGAGCACGCGCGACGGCACGACGCGCTGCTCGGCACGGTCCGGCCCGACCCGGCCGACCTCTCCCCCGGCGCCTACTCGCGCTGGCGCGACGTCCGCGCGCGCGAGGAGTCGATCGGCAGCATCCACGGCGCGAATCTCGGCGTCCGCGCGAGCGCGTACCTCGCCGCGGGCGGATTCGGGCGGGAGCCGCTGCACGAGGACGTCCTGCTCGTCGAGCGGCTGCGCGCGAGCGGCGCCCGGGTCGGAGCGACGGACCGCGGCGAGGTGGTCACCTCCGGCCGCCGCGACAACCGGGTCGAGGGCGGTTACGGCCACTACCTCCACGCTCGCTTCCCGTCTGAGACGTCTCCGGCCTGCGGCTGAATCGGGTACACGCGCACGCGGAACACGATGCGAGGGGTCCCTGTCAATGGTCGGGCCGTGGTTTGTCACGGATTGCGCAGGAGAGTCAAATGGGTGTCGAGCACGACCCGGTGCTCTCCGATGGAAGGGTCACTGCATGAATCCCCGCCTCGTCCTGCTGGCACTGGTCGCCTTCACCGCCTACGTGTTCGGCTCCCGCGCCGGCCGTGGCCGCTACGAAGAGCTGCGCCACCTCGCACTCGGCGTGTGGAACGACCCGGCCACGAAGAAGACCCGCAAGAAGCTCAAGAAGACCTCCAAGCGCGAGGCCAAGCAGCTCACCGCCATCGCGAGCAAGGCTCGCGACAAGGTGCAGCGCCGCCTCCGCTGACCCCCGCTTCCACGACTCACAGGACACCGGCCCGCCGGTGTCTCCGCTCGCATCGGAACGGCCGATCGAGCACGAACTGAAGGAGAAACACCATGGGCATCATCAGCTGGATCATCCTCGGCCTCATCGCCGGGGCGCTCGCCAAGCTCATCCTCCCGGGCAAGCAGGGCGGCGGATGGATCATCACGATCGTCCTCGGCATCGTGGGCGCGCTGCTCGGCGGCTTCCTCAGCACGCTGTTCGGCATCCAGGACGCCGTCAACGGCATCAACATCGTGAGCATCATCGTCTCCGTCGTCGGTGCGATCGTCGTCCTCCTCATCTACGGCGCGATCGTCGGCCGCAAGTCCCGCGCGTAAGTCGCGCTCCTCGAAGGCCCCCGGCATCCGTGCCGGGGGCCTTCGGCGTTCCCGGGAGGGCACACCGGTGGTTCGGGGGATCCGACTCCTCCTCCGCGGGGAAGCTGGATGTCCGCCGAGCGCGCAAGGGGTTGATGCTGGGAGCCGCAGGCGATGGACTGGAGGCACGACGGCGCGGCTCCACTGCGCCCTCGCCCCGACGAAAGGACGTACTCGCTCATGAGCGACGACACCGCAACGGTCCCCACGATCACCCTGAACAACGGCGTGGAGATCCCGCAGCTGGGCTTCGGCGTGTTCCAGATCGACCCGGCCGAGACCAAGGACGCGACCCTGGCGGCCCTCGAGGTCGGCTACCGCCACATCGACACCGCCGAGATGTACGGCAACGAGGCGGGCGTCGGCGAGGCCGTCCGCGCCTCCGGCCTCGACCGCTCCGAGGTCTTCGTGACCAGCAAGCTCAACAACGGCTTCCACGCCCGCGAGGACGCTCTCGCCGCGATCGACGTCACCCTCGGCGAGCTGAAGTTCGACTACGTCGACCTCTTCCTCATCCACTGGCCGCTCCCGAACGTGGGCGACTACCTGGAGACCTGGAAGGCGATGGAGGAGATCTACCGCAGCGGCAAGGCGAAGGCGATCGGCGTCTCCAACTTCCAGACCAACCATCTCAACCGGCTCCGCGCCGAGGCGACCATCGTCCCGGCCGTGAACCAGATCGAGGTGCACCCCTACCTCGTGCAGCAGGAGCTCCGCGCCTACGGCACCGAGCACGGCATCGCGACCGAGGCCTGGTCGCCGATCGCGCAGGGCCTGGTCCTCGACGACGACACCATCACCCGCATCGCGCGCAACGTCGACCGCAGCCCGGCGCAGGTCGTGCTCCGCTGGCACATCCAGCGCGGCGACATCGTCTTCCCGAAGTCGGTCACCCGCAAGCGCGTGGAGGAGAACTTCGCCCTCTTCGACTTCGAGCTCGACGACGAGGCGATGACCGACATCACGGCGCTCGACCGCGGCCACCGCACCGGCCCCGACCCCGACACCTTCAACTACATCCCGAGCTGATCCTCGGCTCCACGGAGCGCGCCCGGCCTGCAGTCGTCCTGCGGACCGGGCGCGCTCGTGCGTGGGGCGGCGAGCCGAGCCGCGCACGAACAGGGCGGGTTTCGAGACGCCGCGCTGCCGCTCCTCGACCGGCACGGTCACGGGCCGACCGCACCCCTGCTGATCGAGGAGCGGGCGCAGCCCGCGCATCGAGGTCCACCACCGACGAACAGCGCGGATCCCGATGTGCCGGGCCCGCGGATCAGCCCTGCTGCGAGTCGCGCCAGGAGTGCTCGGGGGCGTAGCCGAGGACCTCGCGGGCGTGGTCGATCGAGAGCAGGGTCCCGGTGGTCCCGAGGTCGCCGCGCAGCTCGACGCCGGGGAACACCTCGGCCACCAGCTCGGCGTTGGGGCGCGTCATCACGGTGTCGGCCGCGGCGATGATGAAGCGGTCGAACCCGGTCGTCTCGGCGAGCAGCGCCTTCTCGACCGCCTGCGCTCCATCGCGTCCGTCGATGTAGCCCCAGAGGTTCCACTTGCGCAGCAGCGCGTCGGAGTCGAACGACGGGAACTCGGCGTAGTCGGCCTCGTCCATGACGTTCGAGAAGCGCAGGCCCGTGATCTTCAGGTCCGGGTGCCAGCGGCACAGCTCGATCGCCATCTGCTCCTCGAGGTGCTTGGTGAGCGAGTAGACCGACTCCGGGCGCGCCGGGTACTGCTCGTCGACCGGGATGTAGGGCGGCGGGACGTCGAAGGGCAGGCCCAGCACGGTCTCGCTGGAGGCGTAGACGACGTTGCGGATGCCGGCACGGATCGCTCCGTGGAACGCGTTGAACGTCGCGATCATGTTGTTGTGGAACGTGGCGACGTCGGGCACGAGGCCCGGCGCGGGGATCGCGGCGAGGTGCACGAGCGCGTCGATCCCCTCGTACTGGTCGTTCACCGACTGCAGCGCGTCCACGACCTGGCCGTAGTCGGCGATGTCGATGCGGACGAAGCCCGCGCCGCGGTCCCCCGCACGGTCCAGATTGAAGACCTCGTGCCCGGAAGCGCGGAGGCGGGTGACGACGTGGCGGCCGAGCTTGCCGGATCCACCGGTGACTGCGATTCTCATGCTCGAACGCTAACGGGCCCGAGCGACGAGGGACGAGGGTTGCGGATCAGCTCCGGGCATGAAGCGAGATCGCGCCGCCGACCTCGGGCGTCGTCTCGTCGGCGACGAGCTCCGTCCAGCGGCGGAGCACGGCGGCGCCGGCCGCGTCGTTCACGGCTCCGTCGACGACGAGGACCGGGTAGGGCTTCTCGGGCACGCCCTCTGCGGGCCGCACGTCGACGTGGGCGACGTCGTAGGCGTGCTCGAACAGCCAGTCGGCCATCGCGTAGTCGCTCCGGGAGTCGCCGACCGTGCGCCAGCGCTGCGGGATCGCGCCGGTCGCTCCGAGCAGCTCCACGGCGCGCTGGGCGCCGAGGTCCTTGCCGAGCCGGTTCGACTCGATGTCGGTCGAGATGACGGTCGGGTCGATGCGGAAGTCGACCGTCCCCTCCTCGTTCGGGTACCGGATGCCGCGGCGCTCGACTCCCAGGCCCGCGGCGGTCATGATCTGCAGGGCGTCGGCGTCGAAGACGAGCTGGCGCTCGAGGTAGTCCTCGCTCGGCAGGTCGACCAGCTGCTCGGCCGAGACCATGGCGCGCTTGGTCTCGTCGAAGAAGACCAGGTCGTCGTAGTCGGAGCGGATCATCCGCTCGAGGTCGCGGGCCACCGGCTCGGGGATCGCGAGCGACTCGTCGACGATCGGCTCCGAGGTGCCGCGGTAGTCGACGGTGAACCAGACGGCGCCCTTCTCGCAGACGCACACGATGCGGGCCTCGGCCGAGACGCCGCGCTCGAGGAGCGCGGGCAGGACCCGCTCGCGCAGGAACGCGTCGGAGCGGCCCGTGTTGAACACGATCGGGATGCCGGCGTTGGCCAGGGTGACGAGGTCGTCGGCGATCTCGGGGATCGAGATCGTGCGCGTGACGGGGCTCGCGATGGGCCCGTCGACGTCGAGGAGCAGGCCGAGCGGAGGGGGTGTGGAGGTCATCGTGTCCCATTCTGCCGTGCCGGGGCCGCTCGACGCCTCCGTGGCCGCCTCCGCGCGGGCGGAGCGGTTCAGGAGGCGGGGACGACGAGGGTGCGCTGAGCGGTGGTGCCGTCGGGAGCGAGGACGGCGAGGGTGATCAGGGTCTCGGAGTCGCGGCAGTCGGCGGTGACGGCGGCGGAGCCGGACGCCGCGAGGTCGACGGGCTCGCCCGCGCTCGCGTCGGTGGTGCCGACGGCCAGGCGGGCGGTGGCGCCTCCGCTCGTCTCCCACGACAGGGCGAGCGGGACGGAGGCGGTGCGGTCGCCCTCGCAGTCGACAGAGGCGGGGGTGGAGGCGAAGGAGACGATCACGGGAGGAGCGTCGGATGCGGTGCCCGGCTCGGTGTCGGACGGAGCGGCGGAGGCCGTCGGCGTGGGGGCGGCGGCGCCGTCGGCCGCCTCCGCGGAGCCGGGAGCGGCGGACGTCGCCGGAGCGGTCCCGGACGGCGCCGAGGACGGGCCCGCGGACGCCGTGGCTGCGCCGGGCGCTCCCCCGCCGGCGGGCCGGACGAGCAGCACCATCGCGAGGACGACGGCGACGAGTCCGAGGGCGGCGAGGACGATCCCGGTGGTGCGGGCGGAGCGGGACGGCATCGGTCCTCCTGGGACGGGACGGGACGGGACGGGACGGGACGGGCGGAAGAGACGGGGCG